>JBBPIG010000009.1:104213-212600 GCA_038040445.1 Acidobacteriota bacterium
GAGGATGGAAGATCGAGGATAGAAGATTGAGGATGGCTCGAGGATGGAAGATCGAGGATAGAAGATTGAGGATGGCTCGAGGATGGAAGATCGAAGATGGAAGATCGGAAGGAAGATGCCTCGATCCTCGATCCTCGATCTTCGATCCTCGATCTTCGATCCTCGATCTTCGATCCTCGATCCTCGATCCTCGATCCTCGATCCTCGATCTTCGGCTTCGCCCTTCGCTCTTCTCCGCCTCCGGTGTTAGCATAACTGCTCTCAATGATGAATCTCTTTCCTGGGTGAATCGATATGGCTGAACGAGAAGAAACTGGTTTCAAAGTTACCGACCGAAGAAAGTACAACACTGACGGGAGTCCGCGCGACTCGGCTGAACCAGAAGCGCCCGGCGTCGAGGAAGCCGAAGCGCCAGCTCCATTGCCTGAGCAGCCGGCCAGCAATGTCGTTTCGTTTCCCGGTGACGGGGCGAAGGGGCAACCTCAGGCGGGCGCTTCGCCTCAAGCCGCCGCCGCCGCGAGTGAAAGTAGCGCGACCAGCCCCGCTTCGACTAAGGCGCCGATTGCCGCGGGCCAGGCTGCCGCAGGCCAGGTAGAGCAGGCTTACAACCAGGCTCGCGGGCCCCAGTCTTCGAGGTTGCCCGAACCTTCCTTTTTCAGCCTGGCGAACATGCTTGCAGTCGAAGCCGCAGTGCACCTCGGTTTGATTCAGACCCCCGGCGAAGAAGCTCCCCCGCTGGATCTCGAGGCGGCGCGTCATCTGATCGATATGCTGGGCATGCTTGAAACCAAAACGCGCGGCAACCTAACGGAAGAAGAAGCCAATTTGCTTGAAAACGTTCTGGCCGATCTTCGGATGCAGTTCGTGGCGCTTTCGAAAGAAAGGTGAACGTCACCGTTTTTCGGCAGTGGCGCTATGTCAGCCCGACCCCCGAACAACGCTGCTCGAACATCCGATTCACCAATCGCGCGATCTCGTTTGCTGCTGCGTCAGGACGCTTCGCTTTACGATGAATACCACACACTGCGTTAGTCCACGAGTGGTCAACATCAGACCCCCATCTTGATTGGCCGGCCTTGTCCCGGCCGTAGGTCAAGTATGCCGACATCGTGTCGATCCCGGTGCCCGGCCGCTCACCGATGAAGTGAATGACCACCTCGATGTCGAGTAACAGTCCGACATGATAGCCTGCCCGCACGCGGCCGTTTTGGATGACAATGTCGATGTCGCCGACGCGATGTCCCGCTTGCACAAGGTGCCGGCGCACGACGGGAAGCACCAGGGGCAGGTTTTCATTGAGTGCGTTCGGATTGAGTCCGTCTGAGATCACCACCTGCACACGCGGGCGGCTTGATAGATAGAGCGCCCTGACGTGCGCGGCGTCCTCGTCGCGAATCGCCTCGCCGCAAGGCGGATGTGCGAGGTACTCGTCGCGGCCGGAAGCCTTGGTGCGAACGCGAAGAAAGTGCGGGCAGACTGCTCCGATGACGACGTCATCCAGCGTTGCGTACAGCGCTCGCCGGGCGTGTGAGTAGATCGCGTCGATTCGGGCGTTGACTTCAACCGGAGCCGTGAAATCCGCATTGCAGCCGTAACCGAGATCAAATCCGCGTTCGGCAAGAACAGCGATCCTCTTTGTTGCTTCCTCGCTCAACGTTGCAACCGCGCGAGTGTCGCCGCCAGCCTTCTGATAAGCCGCATAGAGCGACTGGGCGCCGTGTCCTGCGGCCTCGCCCGACTCCTTCATCACCCCGAGCGCAAGCAAGCGGCCCTTCATCGCAGAAGAAATCTGCTTGCTGCTTCGGTGGCGAATTGCAGGATGTTCCCTGAACGAAGTCGTGAGGTAGCCGAGCATCGGATCGGCATTCCCGGCTACCGCCATCAGGTAAGCTGGGGCCGCGCGTTCGACGATCGACTCGGCGAGCAGCCGAAGCTCGCGCGGTTCTATTCCCATATGAAACGTTGCACACACGTCGAGCCCCATCGTGATCCCGTGGAGCTTGGCCATCATCGTGTCCTCGAGACACGCGCGAAGAAGTTGATCGCCGGTGCGAAAAACTTCAGGCCCGATGAATCCGGCGACGTCGTTTACAATCATCCATGCGCCGGTGCGCTGCCGAAGATATCGAGCGACGCCGTATGCGCGAGCTTCGAGCGTGACCATGTCCACGCCTTCCGCTGCTTGATTGGTGACGGCCGAGCCCTGGCCTGTTTCGAAATAGAGGCCGTTGAATCCGCCCGCCAGATCGAGCAGCCCGTCCACGTCGAGCCCAACCATCCCCCTGATCGCTTTCGAGGTTCCAGCCAGGCTTTGAAAGCCTGCGTCGACACGAGTTCGCGCGCGTGCGCTGGTCTGTTTCACTATGTCTGACAGCACTGCGTAACGGGTGGGCAGTTCCAGACGCTCGACGACGCTGCAGAGTAGCTGCTCGAGACGGACGATTGTGTCAACGTCGTCGCTTGCGGGATTGAGACCGATGATCACGTCGCCGCAGCCGTAGGTCAGCCCTTCGAGAATCGAGAAGAGGATTTCCTCTTCGTTATCTCCCGGGCTGTTGGGCTGAATGCGAGAACCGAAATGCTGCTGTGAGCCAATCGCGATGCCGTCGCCAGGCAGCGGATTGAAAAGCGAACGCGACACCGATCCAAGCTCGTCGTTGGTCATCAGCTTCGCTGTGGCCGCAATCGCTTCGCTTGTGAGACCGTCGCGATATCGCCGCGCCCAGGATGCTGCATCAGCCGCGAGCAGGATTTGCTTCAGCTCACCGACCGTCAAGCGAGACAATTCGTTTGAACGTTGGGTGTCGATGGCCCGGCCGAGCGCCTCTGTGACTTGATCTTCAACCAGTGCCGTTTTGGCGATCTCGCCGAGGCGAATTGAAGCGAGCGCTTCGCGGGCTTCTTTGCGTACTTGCTCGTCGCGCGTCCCGCCGACCAGCAGATCGCCTTCTTTGAACTCGTTGGCGAGGGCGAATGTTTGCGTCAGCTCGTTGAGGTTCAAGTTGTTGCCTCGACTGAAGATCACCGCCGAGGCGCGAAGAACGCAGAGATCACGCAGAGAAGATGGCAAGTCTCTGCGTCATCTCTGCGGACCCTGCGCCTCTGCGGTGAGAGATGTTGCTGACCAGGCTGGTCCG
Organism: Acidobacteriota bacterium; assembly: GCA_038040445.1. Taxonomy (NCBI): domain Bacteria; kingdom Pseudomonadati; phylum Acidobacteriota; class Blastocatellia; genus Candidatus Onstottus; species Candidatus Onstottus frigus. Next base: position 107,351 of record JBBPIG010000009.1, read on the forward strand.
GTGAACGTCCGTCGCGCTCTCACCACGTACCAAAACACGAGCAAGACCGTGACCGCCGCGATTGTCTTTCCAGCGCGACCGTTGTCGGGAACACTCAGAATCACACAGATGAATGCAACCCAGATGATCGCAACTACGTTGATCGCCGAGCTGTACCGTCCGAGATGCCACGGTCCTCGCTGCGCGTATTCGGCGCCGGCGTTCGATCGCCTGGCTCGCAAAGCTAGGAAGACCGGGATCGTATACGAGAAGTAGAGTCCGATCACGCTGATCGAGGTCACCACCGAATAGGCCCCGCCATAAACCGCCGCCGCGAATGCAACCGCGACGCACAGCCAGATTGCCGGCGCGGGGGTGAGGTGCTTTTTGCTTACCTGTTTCCAAAGCTTCGATGCCGGCATACCGTTGTCACGCGAGAAGGCGTAGATGACTCGTGAGCACCACGTCACCGCCGACAGTCCGCAAAACCACATCGCCATCGCCACCAACGCTGAGAACAGCGCGCCGGCTCTAGCACCGAGCGCACCGTCGAGAATCGTAATCACCGCGGGAACATCATTGCCACTCGCGTCCTTGGCGCTCAGCACCGCGGGAATGTCTTTGATAGCCAGGGTCAGTGCAATCAGCAAGAGGTATCCGACGAGGCTCGATACAACGACTGCCATTACCATTCCCCACGGCACCCTTCGGCGCGGATCGACGGTTTCTTCGGACACGCTCGCGGACGCGTCGTAGCCAGTGAACGTCCACTGCGCTTGCAGCAGCCCGACGATAAACGCCCACCAGTATGGCGAGCCTTGAGGGTTGTTAGTGACTGCGCTGAAGAAAAAACTCGCGGGCTGCTTAGGCGCGAAGATGAACAACGCGGCTACTATCGCGAACACGCCGATGATGTGAACGGTCACGCTAAAGTCGTTGAGCAACGCAACCAGTCGAATGCCGTAGTGGTTGATAAACGCGTGCGAAGTCAGGATTGCCGCATACACAAGCAACAGGTTCGTCGTCGTCGCGTTCAGGCCTAGAAGCGGCGTAAGAAACTGGGCGCAGCCGTAGTCGATCCCTGCGAGCACGGTTATGTTGCCGACGATGTTGAACCAGGCCGTGAACCAGCCCCATCCCTTGCCGCCAAGCTTCGAGGACCAGTGATACATCGCGCCGGCGGTCGGCAGCGCAGAAGCAAGTTCGGCCATGCTCATAGCGACCGTCAGCGTGAACAGCGTCACCAGCGGCCATCCGAAAGCCATCTCAGCCGGACCGCCCATGGTCAATCCGTGCCCGTACAACGTGACCGCCCCGGTGAGGATCGAGATGATCGAAAACGAAATAGCAAAGTTCGAGAAGCCGCCCATCGTGCGGAAGAGCTCCTGTGCGTAGCCGAGCTTTCCGAGTTCGTGTGCGTCTTGAACGGCGCTGTCAGTGTTGCGATCAGGGTGTTTGGTCATGCCGGATTTCGAGCGCCGGTATTCTACCACTCACTGCGCGATCGAAAAGGGCCGTCCAGCTTGTGGCCCAATGCTCTGTGTCGTTTCACTCGCTGTGAATAGTCCATCGCACAACCATTGTGGTATTATTTTGGCGCCGATGCGCTTTCGCAATCGGTCAAACAACACACAGCCTGGGTGATTATGTCGGTTCAATTTCAAAAGCACTACTTCACCGTTGATGAATACTATCGGATGGCGAAGGGTGGCGTCTTTTCCGAGGACGATCGGGTTGAGCTGATTGAAGGCGAGGTCGTAGAGATGAGCCCAATTGGCAGCACCCACCAGGGATGTGTAGACGCGTTGAGCACGATTCTAACCCGTAGGCTAGGGCGGGCGGCGATTGTGAGAGTTCAAGGACCGATTGGCATCGATGAGTACTCAGAGCCCCAACCAGATATCTGCCTGCTGAAGCCGCGCAGCGATTTCTATCGCCGTTCACACCCGGTGCCCGCCGATGTGTTGCTGGTCATCGAAGTGGCCGACACTTCGATACAGTTTGATCGCAACGTGAAACTGCCGTTGTACGCGCGAGTGGGCATTCCGGAGGCCTGGTTGATTGTATTGATGAAAGACTTCATCGAGGTTCACAGCGAACCCACGAACGGGAAATACCAAAAAGTCCAACGACTCAAGCGCGGCAAGAAGCTTATATCACCAACGATACCAAGCCTAACTCTCAACGTTGATAGCATCCTTGGCTAGGCGTTCGTCTCGCGTGTTCTCAGCAACCTAACCCCTCTCAGTTCTCCTACCCTCGAGAAATCGGAAACCGATCTCGGCCATCTAAAGCAGCTCGCCTTGACTGAGAGCCTTTCAGACTTCTATCATCGAACACTTGTTCGAGGCGTCATATTCGAGTCTTACACTATGCCCTCTGACCTGCAGTCAAAATACGACCAGAAACTAGTGCACGTGCTCAAGACCTCGGCGGCGGTGTTCGCGGACAAGGGCTACCACTCAACCAGCATGCGTGACATATCGCGTGCTACAAAGATGAGCCTGTCGGGGCTATACTACTACTTCAAAAGCAAAGAAGAACTGCTCTTTCTCATACAGGATTACTGCTTCAGCACGGTGATCGGCGATTGCCGAAGACTGCTCGAGGGCGTCGATGATCCAGTTCGGCGTTTGAAACTGCTCATCGAGAACCACCTGAATTACTTCGTTCAAAACATGAACGAAATGAAAGTACTCTCGCACGAAGCAGATTCGATCAGCGGTGACTTGTTCAAGAAGGTCAACGCGAAGAAGCGCCAGTATGTGAACCTTGTTATGAACTTGCTTGATGAGATAGCTCGTGAGAACCGGGTTGAAGGACTCGATGCAAGAGTCGCGACGTTCTCGCTATTCGGCATGATGAACTGGACTTATAACTGGTATAACGCGCGGAAGGACGTGGACGTGGCGGGGTTATCGAACAACATCACCCGGCTGTTTCTGAGCGGGTTCCTCGGAGACAAGGCGCTTGAAGCCGAGAGGCTAGAGACCGGGCGTGAGGCGCACCTGGCACGTTCGGTTTCAATTTGGCAGAAATGAATGCGGGACTAGCCACGAAGGCACAGGCGGGACTAACCACAAAAGCACAAAGACACAAAGGAAATGCTCTATATTGAGAACGAATTTAGCGAAACCTTTCTCGTTCCTGTCCGGCTTAGTGTCTTTGTGCCTTTGTGGTTAATTCTGTGTCGTGGTTAAGTTGATGGAGAGAATTCATGACTAGAGAAGCGATGGAAAACAAGCTGGTCAACTACAGCATTCAGAACGGCGTTGCGATCATCGAACTGCACGACCCGCCCGCGAACACCTATACCTACGAGATGATGCGCGATCTGGACGACGCGATCCTCGAAGCCAGGCTCGACGAGGACGTGCATGTGGTTGTGATTCGGGGGGCGGGTGACAAGTTTTTCTGCGCGGGCGCGAACATCAAGATGCTGTTGTCGGCAACGGCACAGTTCCGTTACTTCTTCAGCTTGCACGGCAACGAAACCCTGATGCGAATGGAGAACACCGCGAAGCTGATCATCGCCGCGATCAACGGCCATGCGGTCGGCGGCGGGCTCGAGATCGCGCTGGCTTGCGACGTGCGCATCGCGAAGAAGGGGCCGGGGATGCTCGGGTTGCCTGAGATTAATCTCGGTTTGTTGCCGGGAATGGGCGGGACGCAGAGGCTGCCGAGAATCATCGGAAAGGCGAAAGGCCTGGAGCTTCTTGCGACGGGACGCACGATCTCAGTCGAAGAAGCTCACGAGATTGGGCTGGTGAACCACGTGTTCGAAGAGGAAAACTTTTTTGAGAAGGTCCTCGAATACGCGCGGCAGTTTGTAGCACCGGCAAAGGCCAGCAAGGCTGTCGGACTGATCAAGCGCTCAGTCCAAACAGGGTTTGAGGTGCCGCAGGCTGAAGCGTTGGCGCTCGAACGCGAGCTGTTGCAACAACTGTTTGAGAGTGAGGATGCCCAGGAAGGGCTAGACGCCTACGCGAAGAAGCGGCAGGCGCAGTTTAAGGGGAAATAGTTATTAGTCCGAGTTCAGAGTTCAAGCTTTAGCTTGCGTTCCTTCAAAGGATCAGAACCGCAAGCTAAAGCTTGAACTCTGAACTCGGACCAAATCGGGAGGAATAATAGATGGCGAAGATGTTCATAGCAGGAGAATCGGTCGATGCGATCAGCGGCGCGACCTATCAAGTACACAATCCAGCCAACGGCGAAGCTGTAGACACCGCTCCGAAAGGCGCCGAAGAGGATGCGCGCCGAGCGATCGACGCAGCCGAGGCGGCTTTTGAAGAATGGTCGCACACGTCGGCAGAAGATCGCGGCAAGCTTCTCTTCAAGGCCGCGGAACTCGTAGTAGCCGAGCGCAAGAGCCTGGCGGAATTGCTGTGCCGGGAGCAGGGTAAGCCGTTTCAGGAAGCGAGCGGCGAGCTCGAGCACTTCGATCACGGCTTGCACTTCTACGCGGGACTCGCTTCGAAGGTGCGCGGCGCACACGTCCCGCTACCGGCTAAGAACGCTTATGGCATGGTGGTACACAAGCCGCTCGGCGTGTGCGGCGCGATCGTGCCATGGAATTTTCCGCTCACTTTGATGGGCACCAAGGTCGGGCCGGCGCTCGCGGCTGGGAATACTGTTGTCGTTAAGCCCGCTTCGACGACACCGCTTACGACGATTCGCATCATCGAGTTGATGAACCAGGCCGGCATTCCGAAAGGTGTGTTGAATGTCATCACCGGACCGGGCGGCGTTGTCGGCGAGGAGTTGCTGAAGAACCCAAAGGTGCGGCGCATCGCGTTCACCGGAGAATCTGCGACTGGCAAGCACGTTGCTGAGGTTGCTTGCGGAGACTTCAAACGGGTGACGCTCGAGCTCGGCGGATCAGATCCGATGATCGTCTGCGACGACGCCGATATTCAAAAGGCGATAACCGGCGCGATGGTTGGCCGCTTTTGGAATGCGGGTCAGGCGTGTCTTGCGGTGAAGAGGCTTTACATATTCGACAAGGTCTTCGATGAATTCGTCCAGGGACTGACGAGCAAGGTCGCGCGCTACGAAGTCGGCGACGGTATGACTAAAGCCGAGAAGCCGAAGATTCGAATGGGTCCGCTGCACACGGCGGCGCAGCGCGAAGAGATCGAATCACAGGTCAAAGACGCAATCGATCGCGGCGCGAAGGTGCTGCTCGGCGGCGCGCGACCTGAAGGCGCCCAGTACGAGAAAGGTCATTACTATCTGCCGACGATTCTTGTAGACGTTCCCGATGACGCGCGAGCTGTGCAGGAGGAAACATTTGGGCCGGTGCTGCCGATCTTCCGAGTGAGCAGCCTCGATGACGCGCTTCAACGCGCGAACGCGTCGATCTACGGGCTGGGTTCGTCGATCTGGACCAAGAACCTGGACAACATTGAAACGGCGATCGATAAGCTTCAAGCGGGGAACGTGTGGGTGAACTCGCTGCATTATGGCTACGATGAGCTGCCGTTTGGTGGTGTGAAGGCGAGCGGCTTCGGTCGTGAGCATGGACCTGAGGCGCTTGATTATTATCTGGAGCCTAAGGGTGTGGTTATTACGCGTTAACGTGAGATCAGTTTTTTCGTGGTTAGCGAGACGAGCCAAGCTTCACCTGGGGAAAGCGAGGTAGACAATATGAGTACAACGACACGTTGGACCTCTGCGGATCTCGAAAGGATGCCGGACGACGGCAATCGTTACGAGATAATCGACGGAGAATTGTATATGTCGACCCAGCCCCACTTCTATCACCAGTTCGTTTGCAGCAAGTTTGTTCATCAGCTCGAAACATGGAATGAAGAGGCGGGACTTGGCGAGGTAGCAATCGCGCCAGGCCTGATCTTCGCCGAGGATGACGATGTTGCGCCGGACATCGTCTGGATAAGCAATTCCAGATTGGCTGCAGCGCTTCGGTCGGATGGCCATCTCCACGATGCGCCCGAGCTTGTCATCGAGGTTCTGTCGCCGGGCAGCGTGAATGAGCGGCGAGATCGGGTGGCGAAGCTCAAGCTCTATTCTCGCCGCGGTGTCAGCGAGTACTGGATCGCGAGTTGGCAGACCCGCACCGTCGATGTCTATCGAAGAGAAGAGGCAGAGCTGAAATTAGTTGGAACTCTCGGTGAAGCTGACACGCTCCAGTCGCCCGTACTTCCCGGATTTTCCTGTCCGGTGTCGGTGCTATTCGCGCGAATCCCGATCGGGGAGTAGCCAACAGTTGTAGTCCTGCGGAAAGCGAGGTAGAGCGGATATGAGTACAACGACGACGCGATGGACCTCTGGAGCCTTGGAATCGATGCCGGACGACGGCACTCGATACGAGATCATCGATGGAGAGCTCTATATGTCAAAGCAACCGCATGCAAATCATCAAGATGTTTGCGGAGAGATCTTTGGTGAGTTGCGAGACTGGAACAAGACCATGGGTTTGGGAAGGACATACTTCGCCCCAGGTATTATCTTTGCCGAAGACGATGATGTTGCGCCCGATGTCGTCTGGGCTAGCAACGAAAGGCTCGCCATTGCGCTTGGCGCGGATGGTAAGTTCCACGACGCCCCCGAGCTGGTTGTGGAAGTCCTTTCTCCCGGCAGCGCGAACGAGCGTCGGGATCGTGAAGCGAAGCTGCAGCTCTACTCGCGCCGCGGTGTGAGCGAATACTGGATCGTAAGCTGGATGCTACGCTCTGTCGACGTGTATCGGCGGGACCAAGCGCAACTACACTTTGTCGCAACGTTATACGAAGCTGACAAACTTGAGTCGCCGTTGTTGCCGGGCTTCTCCTGCCAGGTTGCCCTGTTGTTCGAGCGGATATCCCGGAACGAATAAGCTTCAACCGGAACCCATCATTGGGAGAGATAGTATGGCTCAAATGTTAATCGGCGGCGAGTGGGTAGGCTCCCGTAGCGGAAACTCAATCGAAGTTCTCAATCCGGCGACCGGCGAGCTGGTCGATACCGCCCCGCGCGGAACGGTCGAGGACGCGCGCGAAGCAATCGACGCTGCCCATCAAGCGTTCGCCGTTTGGAGCGAGTGGACTCAAGCAAAGCGCGCCGATGTGCTGCGGCGGGCGGTTGGTCTGATTCAGCTTCACGAGAAGGAACTCGCGACGTTGCTGACGAAAGAACAGGGCAAGCCGCTGCGCGAAGCTACTCTTGAAATACGCCGCTACGCCCACACTATCGAATACTACGCCGGGCTCGGCAAGAACATCCGGGGCGGGTACATTCCGCAGATTGACGCCCACAAGTACGGCTTGATCATCAAGCGTCCTCTCGGTGTCGTCGGCGCTATTGTGCCCTGGAATTTTCCGGTGTCTTTGATGGGCAACAAGATCGGCCCGGCGTTGCTTGCGGGAAACACGATGGTGATCAAACCCGCCGAAACGACGCCTCTCACGGATCTCCGGGTAGTTGCTTTGTTCCTCGAAGCAGGCTTGCCCAAAGGGGCTCTCAACGTCGTCACCGGTCAAGGCTCTGTCGTCGGCGAAGAGATCGTCACCAATCCCCTGGTTCGCAAGATCGGCTTTACGGGCTCGACCGAAGTGGGCCGCCGGGTGATGGCTTCCGCGGCGCAAGGGATCAAGCGCGTTACCTTGGAGCTCGGCGGGTCGGATCCGATGATAGTGTGTGACGACGCTGATCTCGAGGAGGCGGTGAAGGCTGCGGCGACCGGGCGATTCTTCAACTGCGGTCAAGCGTGTCTTGCGATCAAGCGGCTCTACCTGTTCGACTCGATCGCCGACGACTTCACTGAAAAGCTTGCCGCGCGGGCCACGAAGCTCCGCGTGGGAAACGGAATGACTGAAGGCACTATGATCGGGCCGCTTCACTCAGCGAACCAACGCGACGAGGTTGAAGCTCAGGTGCAGGACGCGATTGATCGCGGGGCGAAGGTGCTGGCGGGAGGTGATCGCTTGCGAGGAGGCGAATACGATCGCGGATACTTCTACGCGCCGACGGTGCTCGCCGACGTGCCCGAAGATGCGCGCGTGGCGACTGAGGAAGTCTTCGGGCCGGCGCTTCCGATCTTTCGAGTGAAGAGTCTGGATGAAGCGATTGAGAAGGCCAACAACTCGATCTTTGGTTTGGGTTCCTCGATCTGGACCAACGATCTGAATCGAGCGACCCACGCCGCCGAACGCATCGATGCGGGCTATACGTGGATCAACTCGGCGCAGGTCATCTATGACGAGCTTCCATTTGGCGGCCTCAAACAGAGCGGCCTCGGCAAAGAGCACGGCATCGAGGCGCTCGACTACTACACCGAAACAAAATCAGTTGTCGTCGCGACGAAATAAACTTTGTGCTCTTTGCGAGTCTTTGCGGTCTTTGCGCGAAACGAGATCATGCCCTACAAGACAATCCTCTTCGAGCTTACCGGCCGCATCGCAACAATAACCTTCAATCGTCCCGACCGCCTCAACGCCATCAACGAAGAGATGCGCGAAGACTTCTCGCGCTTGTTCACCGAGCTTCAAACAAACGAAGACATTGGCGTCGTGATCTTCACCGGCGCGGGCCGCGCTTTCTCAGCAGGCGGTGACATCGAGTACTTCGAGCGCGACTGGCCTACGCGGAAGTTTCGAGCCGAGAACCACCGCCTCACTCAGTTCTTCGATGAGCTCGAGGTGATCGAGAAGCCCGTGCTTGCGGCGATCAACGGACCGTGCACGGGCGCGGGCTTGCAGATAACGCTGTCGTGCGATATTCGCATCGCCTCCGACCAGGCGAAATTCGGGTTTCGCGAAAACAACATCGGATTGATCCCCGGCGCCGGCGGATGTTCAAGGCTGGTGAAGCTGATCGGCTACGGCAAAGCGAAGGAGCTGATCTTCACCGGAGAGATGATACCGGCCGAAGAGGCCGAGCGAATCGGATTGGTCAATCGAGTGGTCCCGCACGAAGCGTTGTTGACTCACACTCGCGCTCTGGCCGAGCATTTGTTGACGCGAGCGCCCGAGGCGCTCGGGCTTGCTAAGCGAGTCCTGTGGCACTCGGTCAATAGCGACTTTCAGACCGGGCGCACGCTCGAGGCTCTCGCTCAGAGCATCCTTGTAAAGAGCAAAGACCATCGCGAGGGCATCCGCGCCTTTCGCGAAAAACGTAAGCCCGAGTTCACGGGCGAATAGCACCTTAGTGGCCGCGCGTATGCCCGAGATTGAGACGGCGAGACTGCTTCTTCGGATGTTCACAGCGGACGATCTGGATGATCTTTCGCGTATCTACGCTGATTCGGACGTGATGAAGTACCTGTCTGGTCACCCACTGACAAGAGACGAGAGTGCGAGCTGGCTCGCCTATTTCCTCGCCGGATGGGAGCAGTACGGCTTCGGTTGGTGGGCAATCACCCTGAAGGAGAGCGGGGAATTGATAGGTCACTGCGGTCTGCAGTTCATCCACGTGACGCCGGACGTGGAAGTCACCTACGGCCTCGCCAGGGCGTACTGGCGGAAGGGCTGGGCTTCGGAAGCTGCGCGAGCGTGCCTTCGATACGGGTTCGAGCAGTTGAAGCTTGATCGCATCTACGCCCTCGCGGACCCCGGAAACATTGGCTCGCATCGCGTGATGGAGCGAGTCGGAATGACGTACGACAAGACCGAGTATTACAAGGACAATCTTTACGAGGGTGACCTGATCTACTATGCAATCTCTCGGGGCCAGTATCGACCTGACGTAGCGCAATACAGCTTGCGACCGTTACCCGGAGATGAGGTTCGCATTAGCTTCGGCAAAGCGTTCGAGGAGCGTCAGCGGGAATGGAGCACGAGAGATCGGCCCAGTAATCTTCAGAATTGATGGGATTAACCGCAGAGGACGCGTTTAGGCGCGCAGAGGAATCCGAAGTTTCCCAGCGTTCCTCTGCGCCCGCCGCGGTTAGACTAAAGACCAGAGAGGAAAACATGGCACTAGAAAACGTACTGATCGAAAGGCGTGGGCGAATCGCGATCGTAACCGTGAACCGCCCGGACAAACTTAACGCTTTGAACATCGCGACGCGCAAGGAGATCCTTGCTGCGTTCGAGCAACTGAAAGGCGACGACGAAGTTCGGGTCGTCGTCATCACCGGCGCTGGCGAGAAGTCTTTCATCGCCGGCGCGGACATAAACGAATTTGCAGGCATGACCGCGCTTCAACAGCGGGCAGTAATGAAAGGCGGAAGAGCTTTTGACTCGGTCGAGGATTTTCCCAAGCCGGTCATTGCGATGATAAACGGTTTCGCGCTGGGTGGCGGCTGCGAGCTTGCGATGTCGTGCGACATTCGCATTGCGTCAACCAAAGCGAAGCTCGGCCAGCCGGAGATCAAGCTCGGGATAATTCCGGGTGGCGGCGGGACTCAACGGATGACTCGGTTGATTGGGGAAGGGAAGGCGATGGAGCTCATCCTAACCGGCGATATGATCTCGGCCGAAGAGGCCAAGCAGCTAGGGCTGGTCAATCACGTCTTCGCTCCCGAAGAGCTTGAAGCAAAGACGATGGAGCTTGCGAACAAGATCGCGGAGTTGAGCCCGGTTGCGCTGGCGATGGCCAAGGCATCGGTCAAAAACGCCGTGCGAATGAATCTCCGCGAAGGGCTTGATTCAGAGATCGACCTTTTCGCGTTGTGCTTTTCGAGCGAGGACAAGGAAGAAGGCGTGCGTGCGTTCATTGAGAAACGCAAGCCAGAGTTCACAGGCAAGTGAGGTATGGAAAAGGAGCCATTGATGAGGTTCTTACATCGCTCAGTTATGACACTGGTTCTAACTGGAGTCTTAATGTCAGCGCTATCTGCCATTGCCGCTGATCAACCTCCGACTCCGGAGAAGTTTCTCGGCTTTCGAGTCGGCGAAGACAAGAAGCTCGCTCGTTGGGAGAAGATCGTCGAGTACATGCGGTTGATCGCGAACGGTTCCGATCGCGTGCGACTGCGCGAGCTTGGCAGAACGACGAACAACAATCCGTTCATCCTTCTCGAAATCAGCTCGGCCGACACGATAAAGAACCTCGATCATTTCAAGCAGCTCGAACGCAAGCTCTACTTTCAGGGTGGTGCGCCTACCGGCGCCGAACGCGACGAAGTGTTCCGGTCAGGCAAAGCTGTGGTGCTTGTGACCTGCAATATTCATTCGACCGAGATCGGTTCGTCGCAGATGGTGCTCGAGCTGGTGCATCGTCTCGCGACCGAAGACTCGCCTCTAGTGAAGAAGATTCTCGACAACGTGATTTTCCTGCTGGTGCCGAGCTTGAATCCTGACGGCCAGATCATTGTCACCGATTGGTACAACAAGAACGTCGGGACCGAGTACGAAGCCAGCCCGCTGCCGTGGCTCTACCACCCGTACATCGGGCACGACAACAATCGCGATATGTACATGTTCACGCAGAAGGAGAGTCAGCTCACCGCGCGCTTGTTGTGGCACGACTGGTTTCCTTCGGTTTGGCTGGACGAGCATCAGATGGGAAACCAGGGCGCGCGAATATTCGTGATGCCGGCGACCGATCCGATCAATCAAAATGTGCACCCGCTCATCTATCGTTGGAACGGAATTCTCGGCCAATCCCAGGCGGCGGCGCTCGAGGCTGCGGGTAAGGAAGGGATCATTTACAACTCGACTTACACAAACTTCTGGCAAGGAGCGATGGCATGGAGCGGTTGGTGGCACAACCAGGTCGGCTTGCTGACTGAGGTCGCGAGCGCGCGCATTGCCAGTCCTATCGAGCAGCGCAAAGCCCAACCCGGCCAGCAGGCTATGGCCACGACCGAGGACTTTCAGACTCAGCAGCGCCGCCAGATGGAGAATCCCAACGAGCCATTGCCTCCGCCCCGCGACATCACTCCTCGCACTGAGTATCCGCGGCCGTGGCTGGGAGGGAAGTGGACTCTGCGCGACATAGTTGATTACGAATTGATCGCGACCATGGCGTTGCTCGAAACGGCGGCCGATCATCGCGAGCAGTTGCTACGTCAGATCTACGAAGTGAATCGCGCTACGGTCGAAGCTGGCGCGAAGGGCGATCCAGCGGCGATCATCATTCCCGTCGAGAAGCAGCACGATCCTCGCGAAGCGATGCACCTTGTCGAGCGCTTGCAGATGGCCGGCGTCGAGGTCTCACGCGCCGAAGCTGACTTCGAAGCAGACGGCAAGAAGTATGCGGCCGGAACGTTTGTTATCCCGATGAACCAAGTCTTCGCGCGCTATGCGAAGGACTTGCTCGAAAAGCAAACCTATCCTGAAGTGCGCCGGTCGCCGACCTCGCCGCCCGAGCCGCCTTATGACGTGACTGCGTGGTCGCTTGGGATGCAGATGGGAGTGGAGACGGTGTTCGTCAAGAAGCCTCTGCCCAACACAGCAAAGCTGAGCAAGCTGGATGCGGCTCCGAAGCCAGCCGGCGAAGTACGAGGCGAGGGCTCACGGTTCAGTTTCGACTATGCGGGTGCTGATTCGGCAATCGCGGTCAATCGGCTGTTGAAGGGCGGGGTGCAGATGGACATCGTTCTCTTATCGAGTAACGAAAAGCCCAGAGTATCCGGGGCGGGGGCTCCGCGCGAAATGCTTCAAGCGTTGTCCCGAGATTTCGGTCTCGTCATTCAAGCGGCTCCGGCCCCGAACGGCAAACCGGGCAAGTCAGCGACCCTTCCTGGCAAGATCGCGCCTGACAAGGTGCTGCCGCTTTCAACCTCGCGGCTGCGTGCGCCGCGCCTCGGACTCTATCAACCATGGACCTCGAATATGGATGAAGGCTGGACTCGTTGGGTGCTCGAGCAATACGAGTTTCCTTACACGACGCTTCACAACGCGGACATCAAAGCGGGCAAGCTTCGAGAGAAGTTCGACGCGATCGTCCTACCCGATCAGCAGCCACGCGACATTCTCAACGGTTACGACTTTAAGACAATTCGCGAGGAGTATCGCGGCGGTATAGGCGATGCAGGCCTCGAAGCGCTTCGTCAGTTTGTTCGCGAAGGCGGGACATTGATTGCGATGGGCGCGAGCTGCGATCTCGTGATCGACAAGTTCCCGATCCCGGTTCGCAATCTCAAGCGCGGGCTGACTCGCGACCAACACTTTGCACCGGGCACTATCGTTCGCATCCAAGTAGACAACACGCATCCGCTAGGCTTGGGCATGCCTGCTGAGACATATGGCTTCTACAACAACAGCCCGTTCTTCGCACTGGTCGAAGGCTTCTCATCGCAGAAAGCGTCGGTTGTGGCGCGCTATCCGAATTCAGACGTAGTCGCATCAGGCTGGCTGAAAGGGGAAGAGCTGATGGCGGGCCGAGCGGCAGTTGTTTCGATCGAAATGAACCTTGGCCGCATAGTGTTATTCGGCTTGCGGCCTCAGCACAGGGCGCAGACTCACGCAACGTTTTCGATGTTGTTTAATGCGCTGAATTGTGGTGCCGCGCGTGGCGTTTGACTGCGGAGGATCTCGAAGACGATGGCGAGGGCGAATGCCTCGCGGACACAGGAAGTCCCGCTGGATCATTGCGATCTCAGCGGAACTTCCCGAATCCTTCCTCAGGCCTTTCCAACTACTTAATCTTGTAGGTGAGTGATATCCCAACGGTCCACTTGTAGTTCTTTTGGACGGGTAACTCCGCAGTGCCTTCCGGCACGCGTGCTCCTTGGAAGAGATTTCCGAGCAATTGCTGCTTGCGTCCCGCGTACCCGCCGATTGTGAGGAATAACTGCTCGTCAGCCATACTGAAAGATGGCCCTACAAGGTATTCCACATCTGTTCCCTTGTTGTCGTTTTTGGCGGTTACGCCAAGAGACAGGTGCAGGCCATCTATAAACCCGCCCCATCGCATCAGCCTGCCGTTCAACTGAAGGAGCGGCAGAATGCGTGTCGGGGACTGTTCCTTTGCTTCCACAACGGTTGTAACTACCGGCTTGCCATCGACAATCACCTGATTGCCGCTACTATCAAGCTGGATTCCCTGAACACGGATGAACTCTTGTTTGACTAGGCGGGCGAAAACTATGCCGCCTGACAATGAAAAGAAAGGCGCATCTCCGAACTTGATCTTGACGGATTTGCTGGGGCCCGCTTTCTCTTCACCAGGCTTGCCGTCTACAGAAGAAATTTCCTTGGTAGTGACATCGATCTTGACTTCAGTTGTGCGGGTGAAGGGACCTATTTCAACTACTTCGACGAAAGACGACTTGTTTCCGCGAACGTTGTCTATGGCTTTCTTCAGATCGCCAAACTTGGTGATGTCTTCTTTGATGGTGTTGACATCAGTTTGAAGTACACCGGCACCAGTTCGAATGCCGGCTGCGAAGACGATCATAGTAGTGAGGAAATCTACTTGATCTGGCTTAGCGCAGCGTGCGTAACGCTTAATCGCATCCTTGGCTAGAGTGTCTACGACGGTTGCGTGTCCCGTCAGCGCGTCAATTTGATCTTGAAGGCTCTTGATTTCCGCCGGCGTGACGGTATCTCTAAGGCTATCGAGAAACCCGTAGGACGCAGAACAAAGCTCATCGCACCTAAGCCCTGCCGACAAGTAAAGAGTTGCCCTGGTCGCCGTGTAGACGGTTCTAACCAGCTCGTGTTTAGCCTTGAGGCGGGCCAATTCGGCTTTTGCGGCGTTCAGAGCATCTTTGGCTTTAACCGCCTCTAAATCTATTGTCTTGATTATCGCATTTAGTTGATCTCTGCACTCATCATCCGCCGTCCTGGTTAGTGAAGGCGCAGCGGTCCCCACGGCTGGCGGGGGCGCGGGCGGCTTCGCTGGCGTAGCCGCATCTCCGACAAAGGAGCCGAGGAGCGCAAGAAAGGCGCTGATGGCGGTTTCCTGGATAGTTGTTTCTGTCGTGTCAATCTTGTACTTGTATCTGTATGGGTTCTTGTTCTTGAGCACCACCGTGACTCTGTCGCTCTTCTTGTAGGTCAAGTCCCCTTGAGTCGTCATGTTGCTGGCATCGATTATGAGTTGCTTCACCCCAGCGGGTATGGCCGGGTCCGCGCAATTGTCTGTGCAGCGGGGATCAGGTGGCAAGCTGATGGCTTCTGCTCGGCCGGACCGGGGATCAGCCTTTACGCCCAATACCGGTCTGAAAGACTGGGCGCCAACCGATGTTGCGAGGAACATCGTTATGAAGATCAGATGGGCAATTCTCTTCGCGTCACGATACATGGTAGTTCTCCTTGTGTCGGTTAGAATCTGATTGATGCCAGGCAGGAGTTACCTGCCACAAAACGCTGTGAAGACTATCGAGTACAATTGCGGACGAACAAAGAGTTCATTGGTTGTCCGCTCGGCTGTTTGCTTCTCTTACCGCGGCCTCGGCATTCAGGAAAGTACCAACGGGCTTTGCAGCATCGGTTACTATGAAGGTTCCAGTGTCCCTAAGAATCGCGCTGACTTCAGCATGACTGAGCCGAGGGTTTACCGATAGCATTAACGCCGCTGTTGCCGCAATTTTTGGGGTTGCGCCAGATGTGCCACCAAAAGCATTCATATAACCGTCATCGGCGGCGCTGCTACAGGTCAGGTCGTGCGACGAGTCGCCCGGCGCGGAGACGATGATTCCAGATCCGAAGTTGCTGAAGTCGGCTCGCCTGTTTTCCGTCGGATGGTATTCGGTTGCTCCAACTAGAATTGAGCCTGTTGGTGGAATGGGATCGCCTAAATCGTCAATCCCGGCATCGCGGTCGCCGTTTCCCGCCGCCACACAAACGACTACGCCACTGGCTATAGCATCCTTTATTGCCTGGTTCACGGCCGGTACCATTTCAATGTTTCCGAACCCGCCTGTTTGGACCTCCAGGTTAATTATCTTGCGCCTCCCGCCGCTGTCAGTTCGCCGAACCCAATCAATCGCGTTCGCCCACGAGTCTCCGCCGACAGGTGTGCCGGGTCCGGAATCAGCTTGAATTGCCCAGAGGGTTGCACCATATGCAATTCCGGCCATTCCTAACTCGTTGTCTGCGCCACCGGCGATACCCAGCACGGCTGTACCGTGGCTAACCGAATCCCCCTGGGTAACATCGCTCCCTCCATCGAAGGAGTTATGTTTTACGCTTATGCGGGATTCCAGGTCTTGATGAGTTATGCGGTAACCCCAGTCTATGTCCGCGATGATGACGCCTTCGCCAGAAACTTCGTCATCCCAGATCCGATCAACGTTACACCGGAAGATGTACCATTGGTTTTCTAATCCGCTTCCAGGGTCAACGGTTACTTGGCCAGAAGTCCCCACTCGCGGCTCATTCCCTGGCGTGCCTGGTGGTAGGACCTTAGGAACCGGAACGGCGCGTTCGACTTCAGGCAACTGGTTGAGTTCTTCCGATATTCGCACCAAATCAGCGTCCTCTGGGAAGTGAAGTATGACAAAGTGCTCGCGATTTGACGGCTCGGGAGGCTGCAGGTCACGAACGCGCGCAGTCATATCCGCCGGCGACGGTACCGCCTGAAAACTCGGCTCCGCCTGTCGAAGACCGTTCGCCTGCAGTAGTTGATTCAAGTTACTGAGATTGACGTTCGCAACGCTACGAATCTCGGGAGCGAGAGTAGCCGTCGACGGTAGCAATTCCGGTCGAGTACCAATCTTGAATTGGACTTGAATCTTGCCGGCCTCCCAGTGTGGTTGTAAGTCACCGGCGGTTGGGTCTTTTGGCGAAAATCTCGGCGCTCCGGCATCATCTGGTTCTAGGAGTCTGGCGGTGAGTTTCTTGCTCCCAGATTTTGTTGATCTAGATTGTTTGTCCCTATAGCCCTTCTTTGTCATCTTCACTTCTCCCGTGCCTGTCTAGATGCCCCAGCCTGTGTTTGGGCTAGCGCCGCTATCTCAAGAAGAACCCGGCCGAATGCTGGTAGATCGTGGTGCGCAACTCATTGTGTAAACGGACCGGGGTCTGGCACCTCGCCCCTACCAATTCGTTTGCTAATGAAATGTGCGATCAATAGCCCAAGCCATTTGAGTCGAGGCTTCAGCCACTGGGCCTGTTCCAGGCAACTGATTTCGCCCAGCTCCAACACCAACTCAGCATCAGAGGTGTTCGCGAAGCCGAAGCCGTAGTAGTGCGAAAGATTCCGAGTGAAGTTGTCTGGCATCCACTTAAATGGCCAGTAGCGCGAATAGAGCGCCTTCCATTCGTCCGCTGCAGGCTTGTCAGTGCTGTCGTCGTACCCGATAGATGCGCCGCTCACGCAAACGTCATCGGCGCCATCGAAGTGAATGAAAACAGCTATCCGAACGTTGTACCTGCCGCTGAATTCCGCTTTTTCGCGGATGACCGAAACTCCGGCCGCTCGCAAAACCGCTGTCGCTTCGTCCGCGACAATTGGCGTCCACTCGATTTCATCGCCCAACGGCCCCGAAGCTCCGGTGGCACCCACTCTTCGCCCTTCATGGCCGGCCTGAATCAACACGTCGGCGTCCCTATGGAGGCTCCTCCGTTCGCTACAGTATGTGAAAACTATTACGCTCTCAGATGGGAATGAGAATTAGGCTAGAAACATTTCATCGCAGTTAGGATGCGACCCGAGATGAGGTGTGTTCGTCGCGACGAGAGGACTACTTCTTCGTATCATCAGCCGTTTCCGCGATGAATCCGAATTGAAAGGTATTTGTTCCGGCGACCACCGGCGGGAGGCTTCCCCCGTTGTAGGATATCTTGAATCCAAATCTTCCCGTCGGTGTGTCTGCCAAATGGACCTTGCGGTCGCTTTGAAAAACCAGTGCTCGTCTTAAGGCAAGGACTAGGTATGAAGGATCCCCCACCTGCGGTCGTGGGATTAAGGCACGTTGTAGTAGGAGCCACCGACACTAGAGCGGCTCACCAAGATAGACGGTGCTTATACGTTGCGCCCAGTCCTCCAGCGTAGCCCCATCCCTGACTTATCTGTTGCACAGTGTGAAGCCCCAGCATTCGATAGCTCTCAAACTGGTTTTCGCTGAAGGACTGGTCCGCGGTGCTCTCTCATGCGGAAGCAGCTTGCTCTGTTGTGCGCAATTGAACACATGTGCGGGCTCGCCTCCGCATATCGCAGGCTTGATGTAGATCAGTGTGCCGTCGTTTTCAGGGCCGCCTCCCGTCTACTTCCGAATAGCGAATCTTACCAACCGCGCAATACTCCCCGAGCTTGCAGCTCTTTCGAGAATAGATGATTCGTCTCTTCAGACGAGCGGTTTTCCTTCAAAACTCAAAAGGGCTTCCGGTGTACCTTCTCCGCTCAAACCAATTCGTAGCCAAGTTGCAAATTACGATTCGAGCGCAAAAGATATTCGTGAATATCGAACGGATGCGTTCCACCAGAGACAGGATGAACGAGAATGACGTCGATCAGGTGATTGAGGAGATCACCGTGCTCGTCAATATCCGCATCAAGGAGCAGCACATCCCTGCCTTCATTGTCTCGCGCCGGCGCCATCGTCAGTTGCAGGTTGGCCAGGCTCTCATCAGTCTTGATGCTGAACATCTTTGTCTTGAAGACGCGATAGTCGGGTAGATTGTCCTGTAGCTTCTGGAAATGGAGACTGTGATCGGCGCGCTCGTAGTGGTCAAAGCCGCGAATATTCTCGCGGATGCGAGCTACGATCTCACCCATTGCATCGTCAACCACGGCATACAGTCTCTGACGATCGATGACGAGAATCTGTCGGACGAAGGAGAACCAGGGAAGCAGTCCGCCAACCGGTTCGGTCGTCATCGTGAGTTTGGTGAACAGATTCAGCAGAGAGGACTTCGCAAGTTTGGTGCGCTCCGGGCCGGCTTGATCATACCTGTCCTCTGTGTACCTGCCGAGCGCTTCGCCCTGGATCACTTTGATAGTTGAATCGTTCAGCACTGTTTTCAAAGGCTCGAATTGTGACGGCAGTTGGGTCCAGGCGATAAAACTGGCCTGCCACTGTTGCGGGATGCGCAGGACGCGCAGGTCGTAAGACAGCTCTTGACGATCCGTGAGAGTGAAGAAATCGGTTCTGCAATCGCGGTAGCGTTTCGGACGCACCTCGCAGCGCAGGTTCGCTGCCTGCGGAAAGGCGTCCAGTTCCAACCGAGCAGGTGGCGGAAGGCGCAGATCTGTAAAGCGCGCGATCACTCTGCCGTCCAGTCGGATTGCATCGACTCTCGTCTTCGGATCGGCGGCTTCTTGGCCTCTTACATCGATGAGGCCGAGCTTGAGGAAACCTGTGTTGGCCATCGAAATACTCCTATGATCGATTTTCGTTTCACCGGGGAAAATCTAAGGGGAGGGACACCAATTCAGCGCTCTCGCGCTTGCCGGTTATAGTAACGCTCACTGTCGGCCCGCCTTCGTCATTGATGGTGATCAGCCCATACTGGCCCTTATGACGGTCAAAAATCCCGTGGCTGAAAGGCTCACCCTTGACTTTGCGGCTGTTGGGACGGTCCAGCGGCGCCGCGCAGAAAACTGGGAATCCACCGACTCCTGTCGAACCGCGATTATTCGAGCCGTCATCAAGGGCGATCATATGGGCATCCGCGTGCAGCATTAGCACATTGCGAATATCATTCTCCTCAATGAAAGAGCCGAGTTCGCTCCGCTCGGTCGAATAACTGTACCAGGCGTCAGTGTCGTCGTCTTCTTCGTTGGGGTCGCCAATCCATGGAACCGAGTTTACCCACACCAGCAGCGGGTAACGATCCTTGCCCGCAAGCAGTTCGTCCTTCAACCATTGTTTCTGTCTCGCTCCGAGCATGGTCTTCGCAGAGTTGTCCGTGGCAGTGCGGTTCGCCCGCATTGAGCGCGTGTCAGTCACCAGAACGCGAACGCGCCCCACAGTGAATGCCTGGTAGATGGCGACGTCGCCCTCCCCTTCCGCGAGGGGGTAATGCGGCACGCATCGCTGATAGGCCAGACGGGCCGCCCTACGACCAGCCGCTCGCGCGTCGCTAGCGTTGCCACAAAAGTCGTGATCGTCCCAGATGTAAGCAAGGGGCACCTCGCGGTAGAGTTGGGCCTGCCTCGGCTTGTTTAACACCTCGCGATAGGTCTCCACGTGGTCTGCGACGTTGGTGCTGCCAATATTTGCATAGTGTAGATCGCCAAGGTGGAGGAAGAAGAGTGGATTCTCTCCGCGGATGTGGTCGAAGACTTCGTGGTTTGAGTAGGCACGGAACGTCTCTCCCCCTTTTGCGTCGCCTGCGCAGGCGAAAGTAAAGGACGCTGGGGCGTCCGGAGGTGGAAACGTACGGAATCGGCCACGCCTATCGAGAGCGGGCTCCCCGTTAACCTCTAACGCATAGTGATATTCACGATCCGGGTCCAGCCCATCTACCTCAAAAGTGAAGACAGTCATCTCCGGTGAGGCGCTGATCCCAGACGGCGCCATTGACTGCGCGCCGGTCAGGTCGCTATTTTCGCTGACGAGCAATCTCACCGATGCGCCGTTCTCTATCCCGGCTTTAATGACCGACGACGTCGCCGTGACGGCTCCAACCCAAGGACCAAAGACTATTTGGTCTGACATGCCTTAAGCTCCTTTCATCTACAAATGGTAATCGCTCGAAAACATTTCAGCGGGTTTTCTGAACGCCACGCCGAAACAGGAACTGGAGGCTGAAGAATGTGAGCACGGAATCTTCTTGCGGTTGCGAGCGCGCGATTCGTTGTAGCGGAGTCTCACCGAAATAAGGGCGCTGCATAAGATGAGGCTCGGGCCTAAGCTGAATCTCCAGGTGAATCTTGAGCTGAGAGCCAGTCTATGAGCGGCTGTAACGGTTTTTCCTTGCCCTTCGAATGGTCGTAAGCCTTACCCAACAACTGTTTGATCGTGAGAGGGTCGTCGTCGTCTCCGCATATCTTGTCCATGATATAGGAACCGAGCATCCGGTGGCTCTCGAATTGGGGCTCGTCAAACCACTGGTCAGCAGTTGACTCGTGTGGAAAATCCGTGTTGGTTTTTGCGTAGTTGAAGATGTCGCGCGGCTCGTTTCCGTAGAAGGCCGGCTTGATGTAAAACAGAAAGCCATCGCCGGCTTCTTTTCCCTCAACTTTATCGACGCACGAATAGCGAATCAGACCAACCGCGCAATACCTGCCCTGGCCTTCTTTGACCTCCTCATCTCTGGTGTGTATGGGAACGCGGCCGAATTCAATTGGTATTCCAAGATCGATTCGTATCTTGCGAACAGCATTGCCTAGATCGGCGAACTCGCCTTTGGCGTCTCTGCTACCGTCCACGACAACAATCACCTTGCTGCGGCGCAACACCATCTCATAGAGACCGAGGTTCTCGAAGTGGCCGCCGTCGGAAAGAAGGACATAGTTATTCTTGTCATCAGTCCAGCCGAACGCTTCCGCGATGATCGGATAAACCGCGGATTTTGGGTATGCCAGGTGGTAGTAGCCCTGCCCAGCCGGTCCGGCGTTGCCCAGCCACCACCCCAGTCGCGCATTGAAAAGAGTCAGGACTAATGTGACCAGGGGTGATGTCGAGTAATAGCCCATGTTTGAGTTTACCGCTGCTCCGGAGATTGCCGCCGCCGTGCCAAGAGAGACGCCGTCTCGCCCGCCATATTCCCTCGATCTTCGGTAACCGCCGTAGAGGCTTCCACAATGCAGCGGCGAGATGGAAAAGGACTCAGCCCTTCGCTGTTGCCAGGCCAGCTTATCGCCGCTCACCAGATTGAGCGCAGTATTCACCACATGCATCAACCTGTATGGCGGGGGCGGATAGTGCAAGGGTTCTATTTCCTCCGCGAAAAACTGGTCCAGTAGCAGCCGATTGAAGAGGATGAGATAGTCACCGCGCAACAGTTGCCCAACCGCTTCCTTGATGTGTTCGTTCTTCCGCGACTGGGGCAGGTTCTCAATGGCCCTGGCTGCCGCTTCGTTCTGTTCGGCCAGAGGCAATTGCTGGAACAGGCTCTGGGTCCTTTCAGCCATGTCGGACTTGGCGAACGCCGCATCCGCAAAAAACTCCGCGCTTTCCAATATCCGGTTGAGGTCCTCGATCAGATTCACCTGTAGCGAGGGCGAAGGAACTTTTGGGCTTTGATAGCTATCCAGCATGTCCACCGTTTCTATGGACAACCGGCTTCTCAGAAACTCTGATGGAGGATCATTTCCAACACGGTCGGCCTGCAACCTTAAAACGAATTTCGTCAGTCCTGCTTCTCGGCCGCGGAAGCTGTTCGGGCGGAGCAGTCCGACCCGCAGCTCATGCATCTGCACATTGTCGGATGGATCGAACCCGGTAAACGCGTTGGGCTTTCGCTCGATGTTGTTTCTACTCGCTCCCAGGAATGCGCGTATCAGGCGATCCCGGTAGGCTGCGTGCAAAGAGAATTTGTTGAGGTTGATCATCTTTGACATTAGCAAACCGAATCCGAGGAAGAACAGGGACAGGCCGGCAACGATCCACCATGGCGCATAGTAGATGTTCTTCATCAGGCTCGCACGCCCGGCTGGCTCTGAATCGTCATTGAATATTGCCGGCTTTAGTTGATCGATGATGCTCGCGGAATCCATGGAAGTGACCCGGTCTACGAGTCCCCACTTTGAGATGTCGATGATGGGCGCCTTTGTAAAAAGCCATTTGATTATCAGACAAGTCAAGAATGAAAGCGATGCGGTTAAGAACAGCAAAAACACCAATGCAGCCAGCGATAGAGCATTGTGCATCACCAGCGAATAGACACCGCCTTTTGCTGCGTTCTCCTTGGTTGCCGGAGTGTTTGCGCTGCGCCCAGCCAATATGGAAAACAGAGCCGAGATGCCTCCGACAGAAGCGATGATCTCAGGGAGACGGTGTATGGCTAACGGGCCGAAGATCACCAGCGGGCTGGCGATGCTCCAGACCATGATTACTATTAACAGCCAGCCGGCAAAACGGGCCAACCATTCACGGTCTTCATCCTCGAGTGCAAATCGGCTGCTAATCCAGGGGCTTGGGCGCATGCCCCGTTTCCCGGTTCCTTGTCCCCCCCAGCCCTTACGGCTCGAGATTCCGACGAAGAAAGTGGCCGCGAGAAAAAAGGTCGCCATAAACAGAGGAAGCGCGAAGCAGACAAAAAGCCCGGTGATCGGGTCGGGGTGAGTAGCATCCTCCTTGGGGCTGGGCACTGGGTTCGGCAACACCTTCGTCGCCATCAGCCACAGGAGCCACCCTCCAACTGGTCCCGTGACAAACACGGTCGCGATGTCCGAGCGTCTGAACTTGCGAAACCAGATTGCGTAGATCGCCCAACCCACCAGATGAATCGCAAGTCCATAGAGCATGAAAACAAACCAGCTATATAGCGCCCAATTGGGGAGATAGCCCGCGAATGCCGAAGTGATCTGATTCTCCAGGTGCTCCTGGGAATCTTGAAAGTGACGAAACCATGCCCAAAAGGCGCTCAGAAGCATCGCCGACAAAATGAGTGGCACCAGGCAGAGCATCAGAAAACTCTGCTGATCTGTCCGGCGTTGCAACACTCCGCCACGCGCTTTGAGAGAGTCACTCGCGCTTGGTCTGTTCATGCTCACGTAGGCAATTGCCCACGCGGTTGAAAGTGATCCCAGCGCGAAACAACCCCATTTCATCCACCCGGCCGCTTGTTCCTGCACGGCGGCTACGCCAAGTCTCGGAATCGCGAAAACCGACACAAGAAGCGGAACGAGCACCAGCCAGTTCAGGATCAGGTTCCTGGCATACACTGCGACGAAGGCCCAGACGTCTGCTGACAAGAGGCCAAGTTTCGGGGTTATGAAATTGCTGTAGCTGCGAAGATAGCGAACGGGCTCCGGGTCGGGCTCAATCTTTGAGTCCTTTGGATTGTGCTTTAGTTCTTCGGTGACTCCCGCGAGTCCATCGGGATGGCGATGTGTCCACGCCGAAAGCCAGCTTCCGATGTAGCCGCCGCCCGAGACTGTTGATAAGTAGGTGAACTGATTGAGCATGTTATGGCGCGCAAGTCCTTGAATAATTCCAAGGGCAAAGCTGCCACTGCGCATGCCTCCGCCGGAAAGGCAAAGCGCGGCAGGCTCTTTCTTGTGGATGAGGCCGATTATGCTGCTAAGACGGATCTCGTGAATCCGTCTTATCCAGCCGGGATAGGCGTCTTCGAGAAGCAAACGATTAAAGTGCAGGAGGTCATCGCCTTCAAAGACGATGCCGCTTCCGTCTTCCAGACCCAGCTTGACGAACTCTTGCGTCTCTTCCCTCAATGAAACCTGCGCGAATGCTTTTTCGGAGTAGAGCCCTTGATCCTCGAGCAACTTGTTCAGTGTGGGAATCACCTGGTCCTGTTTGAAGTTCTTGAATGCCTCTCTCGTTTTGATATGCTCAGCTAGAGGCTCATCGGCGCCTGCCAGTCTGGATGCCAGGGACCTTATGCCGGCGCCCTTGAAGTGGGCTTCGCTGAAAATCCATTCAGGTTTCGCCTCGATCTGGCTGTGCAGGTTGATATATTCTTCTTCCAACACCTGGCAGAGTTGAAGGGGAAGCCTGGGAATGTTCGACATAGTGACGTTCCTATAGCAACTGGGTTTTCAGGCCGCTTGAGGCTTGGCGGCATCTCTCATCTCGCGCCGTGTTTTGTTACCGGTCATCTCTCGCAGACGTTCCATTGCCTGCGAGTTTTGTATGTAGATGTGCCAAACGAAAACCAGGTCAAACATCAACGCCGCGAGCCACCAGAGATAGAGAAAGCCCGCGAGTGCTAAGACCACCGGCCACATTGGGCCTTCCGCTCCACCCGCCGCTATGCGGTAGATAACCATTCCTAGTACCGCAAGAAACCCTGGCAGCAACAGCGTGTATAAACCTAGCTTGGGAAGGAAGTGGTTAAGCCAATAGACAATGATCACAATCGCGATGGCGAGTGCGAGTAATGGATCCATTCCAAGCCAATAGAAGATCAGCCGCGGGAAGTCGGAGAAGCGGTGTGCCGGCTCCTGAAAAGGAATTAGAAAATAGTAGATAGCCGCGAAAACAGCGAACCCGAACGCTCCCACCGGAAGTCCGAACTTCAAGTTAGTCAGTCGAGGTATTCTCGCCACAAGCGTCACGCCGGCCAGCAGACTGCCAAGTCCAACAACGTTTCTGAAGATGGTCCCGGATGACTCGGCCTGAGGTTGGGGAACGGCCGACCCTATCGCCTTGTAGAGAACATAGACCGCCGCGAACAGGATCGCTGCAACCACCAAATATGGGACTGTCTTGGTGGTCAGACGGCGCCCTGGTGCGTTGCTGGGCGGGTCGGGGAACTCCCTCAGCTTTTTGGTCCTGGTCCCTGCTTTCTCTCCGACTACGTTCTGGAAGAAGTAGCCAAAAAGCGCTTCATCGCCCCAATAGTCAACATGGGCCTTTCCAGGAAACCAATAACGGTAGAACCCCTTGTCATGAGCTTCGCCGTCGAAGTTGAAGGCCCCATCGAGTTTAGTCTTCTGCTTCAACCACTCTCGCGTTGTCTCTAATTCGAACCCGACAGGGTCTCCATAGTCGTAGAAATTGCGCCACTCAATACGAGGATCGGGGGGGTAAGGCTTGGGACTGTCTTTCTCGAAGTCTTGCCATAGTTCCGGCCACAGGATCAGATGCTTATCGATGGGCGAACCGATAGTCAAGAACCCGCGAACCTTGGTGATCCAATCCCAAGTAGCGGGCGCCTCGTGGTGTCTGCACATTGCTCTAAGAAGGCCCATGAATGCCACGACGGTACCCTCGCTGTGCGAGACGATATGGATATCGGCGTTAGGGTAGTGTTCTCTAACCCGCTTCATCACTTTGCAGAACTGTGACAATATCCCTTCCCGGAAATTCTCATACTCGGTCACTATCTGAACGTCGGCCAGGTAGTCTACAAGTATTTTTCTAAGGTCAAATTTGAAGACACCACCCTTCTCTGCCAGCGAGCACACCCTTTCAAGCACGGCCAGGGTATCAAGCATTTCCTGAAGAACGTTTTTAACCTTCTCATACTCTTTTTCACTCAGACCCTTGTTGCCGGCAGCGCAACGGAAGTGAAGGCGATCGACTATCGTTCGGGCCCACTTTTTCGACTCTTCAATAGTATGTCCTTCCTTGACTGGCGCTCGCGGGATATCGGCCCAGTACACTTCTGCAAAGCCTATGTGTCTAATCCCCTCGGGGTAGTCGTCACTTTCAAACAGGAAGGCGCCGGTTCCGCCAACGCGCTTCGCATGAAAGCTTCCCAGGGGAATGGCTGTAGGCAATTCGAAAAAGCTGCAGAAACGATGCGCTACGGTCTGGATTGTCTCGTAGTTGAACTGATCGCCGATACCGTGAACCGCTACGATCACCTTCTTGATTGCGGGGTTTGGCGCCTCGGAATCACCGAAGCCGCTTTTATTTTCCAGCGCTTCGAGTACTGCTGCGATCACTTGCTTGACATCGTAGTTTGACGGCTCCGAATCACGGGAGCCGCTTTTATTTGCCATCGCTTCGAGTTTGTCGTTTTGACCAGTCATTCCTAACCTCCACGAGGGATGTTTCAACAAGCATTGGCTAATTACGGTTGCTCCGCCGAAGCACGCCTCAGTCAAAAATCCGCAGGGCCCCACAGTTTCTTCAAAGCGTCGATGTCGCCGTTGAACTGGTCCCTGTCGCATGGCCCTATTCCGGGAACCGTGTGTGGCTGCGGGCCCAGGTTTCCGTCGGTGTATTGCCACAAAGTCCAGGTCGGCCAGTTAGGCGGGACTACGGCGGTTGGCCCGTATTGAGCTAGCCAGAAGAAGCACTGCGCGAGAATTGGATCTTTGGTGTTGCCGAGTTGCGCTTTGATAAGACTGCCAGAGTAGAGCCCGGAAAACCTTCCGATTTTGGCGTTGACCTCGCTCACGAAGGCTCGCGCATCATCGAGCGACATCGTAGCGCCCTGAGTATTTGGTTCGTAGTCGAGCACGATCAGAGTGTCTGGTTCGGGATTGACAGTGGCGAGGAAGAAGTCGGCCTGAGCCGCGCCGGCGCCGCCGACACCAAAGTGGTAAGCCCCCCAGAGCAGTCCGGCGTCCAGCGCCTTCTGGCGATTGGTTGTGTACATCGGGCCCCTATAAGTCAGACCCTGAGTAGCCTTGTGGATAACTCCGACAATGCCTGCAGCCGCGGCTTGTTGAAAATCCGGATTCGCGTTGTGATGAGATATGTCAATGACAGCGTTTAGCGATTGAGCCACGGCTTATCCTCCTATTGCCGGACGGCCATCACCGAGTTGCAGACATCGAACCGTGTTTGCCAAACTCCTCATCTCTTCTCGGCGATGGATTAACTCCGAGAACTATCTGGTTTTTGCTGTATCATCCGCGGTCTCGATGACAAAGCCGAATTGAAAGCTATTGGTGTTTGCGAAGACCGGCGGGAGGCTTCCACGCTTGTAACTAAGCTTGAACCCTAATCTTCCGGTTGGCGTATCTGACAGGTAGAACTTAAGGTCGGTCTGGAACCAGGGCTTGTGTCCCTTGTCCGTCATAACATTCAATTTGGTCATCTCATCGAACTTCACTTCGGACAGGAAGAGGTATCTATCGACACCCCGAATATCTGCCTCAACACGCTTGAAAGGAAAACGGGTCTCTGGGTCGCTGTAGAAGAACGTCAGCGCGCCGCCGAACTTGGATCGCGCGATGTAGTTTACATCTTGCAGTTCCTGCATTTGTTGCGGACTGCCCGCCTGCTGCGCATCATTCCCTGTATTCAGGTTCTTTCCGCCCTCCATGCCTCCTAAGAACCGCAGCTTCCAAAAGCCCTTCTTTGAACCCAAAAGGGTTTTGGTGCGCGAGACTAGCTGGATTGTGGCATCACCTACGAAGTTGGTCACCTCGAGATCCATTGCCTGGCCTTCAAGATTGCTCGCAACGTCCAATAACACGGCGCCCCACAACTGGGCCTGTCGCTGTTTAGTCAATTCAT
Organism: Acidobacteriota bacterium; assembly: GCA_038040445.1. Classification (NCBI taxonomy): domain Bacteria; kingdom Pseudomonadati; phylum Acidobacteriota; class Blastocatellia; genus Candidatus Onstottus; species Candidatus Onstottus frigus. The sequence continues at coordinate 135,150 of JBBPIG010000009.1, forward strand.
CGACTTTGATTTTGGCCTCTTCGATTTGCTGAGGTGTGCTGGCGGGGTTTCGGATAATCGCAAGCTGTTCCCTGGTTTGATCAGCCCCCTTCGCCCCAATTAGAAAACTAGAGCGATAGGTAATACCGCTCTGGAAGTACTTAGGATCGGCATTATCGGCCGTAGTCTTGTCCAGGTGCATCGCAACGGTCAGGCCTGGCACACCCAGATCATTACTGTTCAAATGTATTTCCGCACCGCCCTGAGCGTCGTTCCCCTCGCCCTTGGCAGCAAACCCACTCGCAAAAATATTCTTCTCAGTAGAGGTCTTTGGGGTTTGAAGGAGTACTTCATACTGCTTCTCCAATTGCGCGGCAATGTTCTCGGGATTCAGAATATCGCCTGTACCGCAGACCTGCGCGCTGGTCGCGTGCGGCTTACCGGCAGGATCAAGGAAATTGAGCTTTGTAAAGCAGACCTGAACTTGAATGTCGGTAGCCGGTATCGCAGGACTGCCAGAGAGGGTGATGCGAAGATTTCTGGGCGTGAACGGATCCCTGCTGACACTGGAAACCGCTGTTATCGGCGTATTGCTGGGCGCGGATTTAATTTGGACATTCGGAGAATTGAGATCCTCCGGATGTCTCCTATCCAGCCGATCCGAGAATCTGACGTCAATGTATTTTTGGGCGGGAAAATTCGTGAAGCTTACGTTGGCGATCTTATACTCTTCGGTCGGCGCTTGCGCGTAGGCGGATGAATGAATGAGGCAAAACAAGACCGAGCACATTACGAGAAAGCGCGAACGATATGGCATCGTTATCTCCTTTTGAGAAGTCTCCCGGGCACAAGCTGTTTGATCGGCCCGTTACTGCAAGATCGATTCTGCCGGTTTGGTGACGATAGCCCTGCGAGGCGAGCATGCGTGCCTATTGGCAAAAGCGAGTACCTAAGACCTGTCTTCTCCTCGCATCTGGGTTCGCCCGCCGAGCTAATCGAAATACCTCAGCCCTTCATTTCACCGAGTTATTGAGCAACGCCAGCCTGACAAACTCTGCGACCTGTTCGATCACCTGATTGGAGTTCTCGGGAATTCTATTTATGTCGGACTCAATCTCATTCAACAGTTTCACCAATTCCGCCTTGAATACGGCCATCTGGTCATCATCTATCCCGACTCCATTGTCGTTGAACGTACGGTCAAACAGGTCATCGGGATCCACTGTGACTGGATCCGTTTGTGTATCAACTGTAACCAGATCGCTTGTTCGCGCGATAGCCAGAGCGACTTCAAGCCTTCCGTCTTCGATTGCCATCAGGTCTCCTCCTGATCCCTTTTACGGCTTCGTTTCAGCTATTAACAACCAGTGTTCCATGGGTGAGAACAGAACAGACGAGACCAAGCCCTGTCCTGTTGTTAGAACTACTACAAACTCAGGCGGCGAGTGTAGGTTGTTTTGACTTACATTGTCAACAACTTTCTCGCGGCTCGTTGAAAGACTCGAACGGACTCCGAACCTCGGGGTTGCGCTCTTAAGTTTTGCCAAAGCGGAGATGAAAAGCCTGGCCGTCTATGTTCTGCGTACAGGTCAACCGGAGTCCCCAACTAGAATGGTTCAAGCAACCAAAGTGTTTCAGCCGATCCTGAAAACGATCCACGAGCGTGTAGAGGGAAGGAAAGATCAAAGGATTCTCGCGGAGAGGATGAGCAGAATCAGAGGAACTCAGCGGAAATCGACATCGGAGAGCCTGGTCAAACACTCACCTCATAAGTAGCGCGCGTGGATGGCGTTTCCCAAACTCGAACCTTGTAGACTCTCACCCGCTCGTCGCTAATCTCCTCGGCGACTTTGTGAAGGATGAAGCCGGCCAGATGCTCGCTGGAAGGGTTCATCTCAAGGTCAAACGGCTGAAGCCCGTTGAGGTTTTGATGATCGAGATACTTCATCACGCGACGCGTTGCGGCTTTGACCTCCTTGAAGTCAACCGGCATGCCAACTTGATCAATGTGCTCGCCGCGTACGTAGACTTCGACCTTCCAGTTATGGCCGTGCATGTTTTCGCACTTGCCACGGTAGCCCCGCAGCGCATGAGCGGCTGAGAATTCTTATTCGATCATCACTTCGTACATTGACTGAATTAAGGCCTAGATCACAACTTGCAGGTTCACGCGCCACCAAAATTAGAAGGATTGATTAGTGAGTGATCGAAGCTCTAACGCCAGCTTCCTGGCTATGTTCTTCCAATCATAGCGCCACCTGGCTATTTCTCGCAGCGTAGCCTTGTGCTTATCCCCGAGCGATAAAGCAGCCGTCGCTTTTGTCGCGATGTCGGCAACGGTTTGATTCTCGTCGGCGTTCAGCTTCATCAACTGCGAATCCTCAACGGGCATGCTGTCGGCGATTGAATCAATGCTCGCCGCCATTCCCGCGAAGTATGTGCCTAGCGGGAAGCTGCCCGATGCTAGTGCTTCGAGAAAAACCAGCGGCCCGGCTTCTGCTACCACCGACGGAAAGATCGCGACATCGCAGCAAGGGAAGAGATAACGAAGCTCGCGATGGGTCAGGTAGCCTGTGAAGATTACTCTGTCGGCGGACAATCGGCGCGCTTCTTCAAAGTACTTATCAAGCTCTCCGCGCTCATCAAGCTGATCGTAAAAGCGCCGAGCTTCGGTGAAAGGCTTCGGCGCGGAGCCCTCCAACGCGCTGCCCCACTCGACGATTTTTTCGACAAGCGATAGCTCCCCGTTTCGCAATGCCCAAACGAAAGCTTCTAGTGCTTCGCGAAGCGGGCCGTGCCCGACCGCGATCAATCTTGCGTTAGGATGTTTGCTCAAAACCAAAGGCAACGCGGCTACAATAGATTGCAATCCCTTGCTGCCTATTAATCGTCCGACAAACAGGATTATTCTGTCATTAGCCCAATCAACTGTCGCGAGCTTCGCTTCAAGGTCGGAATCGGGCCGCTTCGAGGTGTAATCGCGCGTCGAGGCGATGGCAGCGTGCAACTCGTCGATACTCATATCGCCGTGAAGGTTTTCAAGCATCTTCCGAGACATTTCCGCCGACTTGCCGCGCGGAAGGCGGGCTATCAGTTCCAGCATCTCTCTGATGTTTCTCTGGCGCCCCTCGCGTGGAATCGGCTCAAACAAGCTGGTGTCCACGCCGAGGTTTAACCCGGTCATTTTTGAACCGATGTCCGGCACTGATGCGAACACTTTGCTCACCCGGCCTCGCATCTCGCGGCCCACAACAAAGACGCGCTTTGCAGCCGTGAACGCCGCGACTGCGAGGCGAAGGAATCGCTCGTCTTTCTTTATTGCGTACTCTATGTCGCTACCGTGAGGCATTATCGCGAAGGGAATCGAAGTCGCCCGGCTCGCGCGCTCGACCGCCACAGACATCAGCACTGCATGGTTCACATGCATCGCGGTTATGTTGTGCGCGATTACTATTTTCATCAACGCTTCGGTGTTGCGATCAAGGTAGTAGTTGATCGCTTCGTCGGGCAGTTCGATCATCGGCACTACTTTTGAGAACTCTTCGTAGTGGTCCCAAACGTAGACCGGCAGCGTGTCTCCTATCTGCGGCTTGTGCATTATGCACCGGCCACTGTAAGGCACGTCGCGCCGAAACATTGTCTCAACGCTTCCGTCGAGGTGATAGCGGTAGCTTTCCGCTATGAAGTCGTACAATGGGGGATGCGGCTCCTGGCAGACGAGGTGAACAATCTCGCCTTCGCGGCAGAGTGCCTGAACGATTAGGCGGGTCCACAGATTGCTGCCCGACCCGTCGAGTAAGTAGCCGTGTATTATGCAGATCATCAGCGTTAGTCAGTCGTCAGTTTGAAACATACACATCAACTGATGACCGACAACAGTTTACTGACCAAGGAACTGATTCTGGGTCAATTCAGTTCGAACGTTGCACACGTTGACGGCGTTTCCCAAACTCGCACCTTGTAGACTTTCACTCGTGCATCGCTGATCTCTTCGGCGACTTTGTGCAGGATGAAGCCGGCGAGATGCTCGCTGGAAGGGTTCATCTCGATGTCGAAGGGCTTAAGCTCGTTGAGGTTTTGATGATCGAGGTACTTCATCACGCGACGCGTCGCGGCTTTGAGCTCCTTGAAGTCGACCAGCATACCAACCTGATCCAGCTGCTCGCCGCGCACGTAGACTTCGACCTTCCAGTTATGGCCGTGCATGTTTTCGCACTTGCCACGGTAGCCCCGCAGCGCGTGGGCGGCTGAGAACTCTTCTTCGATCATCACTTCGTACATGTGTACTCCTCGTGAACTCGATGTGTCGGATCGATCTTTGATTAGAGGCTACAAAGGTGTAGGAGCCTTTGTCAATTATGAGGAGTCAGTGGTCACGAACGACCGACTACGGACTTCGGACTCCGGACTCCTCTGGTTGTCTGCCCGGAAGCCAGTCGTATATGATTACACGCTTGCGGCGGGCTCGATGGGCCTGTCCTTGAGGAGGCATCCAGGTTGAAACACAAGATCACGCTTATACCGGGCGACGGCATAGGCCCCGAGGTCACAGGCGCGACCATATCGGTACTGAGAGCCACTGGCTTTGAAGCGGAATGGGAGACGTTCGTTGTAGGGGCTGAGGCGTTGTCGCGCTTTGGCGATCCGTTGCCTCAGGACCTGATCGACTCGATCAAACGTAACAAAATCGCGCTGAAGGGACCGGTCGCGACTCCGATCGGAACGGGCTTCGTCAGCTCGAATGTCCGCTTGCGAAAGGCGCTTGATCTCTATGCCAACCTGCGGCCGATCAAATCGCTCAAAGGCGTGCCAAGCCGCTACGAGAACGTCGACCTGATCGTCGTGCGCGAAAATACCGAAGATTTGTACTCGGGCCTCGAGCACGAAGTCGTTCCCGGTGTAGTCGAAAGCCTGAAGATCATCACCGACAAGGCCTCCCGCCGCATAGCGAGGTTTGCATTCGAGCACGCCAGGCTCGAAGGGCGCAGGAAGATCACCGCTATTCACAAGGCAAACATAATGAAGCTGTCCGACGGCCTTTTTCTGCGCTGTTTCCGTGAGGTCGCAGAGGATTATCCCGAAATCGAGGCCAACGATTTGATCGTCGACAATGCCTGCATGCAGCTCGTGATCGACCCGACTCAATTCGATATGTTGCTGCTCGAGAACCTGTATGGCGATATTGTCTCGGACCTGGGAGCGGGACTGATCGGCGGGCTTGGCGTTGCGCCGGGCGCTAACATTGGTGAAGAGATCGCCGTGTTTGAAGCAGTACACGGCGCAGCGCCGTCCATTGCGGGTCGCGGCATTGCCAATCCAACCGCGTTGCTGCAGAGCGCCGTCCTGATGTTGAAACACCTGAACGAGCGCGAAAGGGCATTGCGGATCCAGGCCGCTCTGGAAAAGGTTTTGGCCGAAGGGAAAGTCTTGACGCGCGATCTGGGCGGTCAGGCAACGACGCTCGATTTTACTGAAGCGATAATTCGCGCACTGTAGACAGCCACATGCGTTTCTTCGCGCGCAACGGAGTTTTCGCGCGCGACTCGCTATCGCAAGGTTGCAGAAGAGGGAGCCGCCAAGATCAAATGAAAATCACCGCCAGCCGCACCAGTCTTGGGGAAATAGGCGAAGACGTACTCGTCGTGCCGGTTTTCGAGGGCGAATCTCCGCGCGACGCTGAGAACGCGTCAGCGTTAGCGGCATTGGATCACCTCACCGGCGGCGCCGTCGCCTCGCTCTTCGATGATGGTGAGATGACAGGCAAGCTCGATCGTTGGGTCCTTCTTCACAATGTCGGCCAGTTCTCGACTAAGCGGCTGCTGCTGTATGGAGCCGGCAGCGCCGAGAAAATCGACTCACTCAGCGTTCAGAGGCTTGCGGGCGCCGCGGTCCGAACTCTGATCAAACACCGTGGCATTCGTTCGGCCGCGTTCCTGGTTACCCGCAAGCTCGAGAGTGAGGCATTGGTGCGCGCTATAGCCGAGGGCGCGCTGATCGGTCAGATGAGCGGTGAGCTCTACAGATCCAATGGCGCGGACGCGGCGGTGATAGAGACCTTCGATGTGGTAAGCGAATTGCCGGATCCACCTGACTTCGAGCGCGCGATCAGAGTCGGAATCGCAATGGCCGAGGCGACGAACTTCGCCCGGATGCTTGGCTATGAACCGTCGAACGTTATGACTCCGAGCGAGCTTGCGCTTCGGGCAAAGAAGATGGCCGAAAGCGAGGGGCTCGGGTTCGAAGCGCTCGGCGAAGATGAAATGAAGCAGCTCGGGATGGGTGCGCTGCTGGCGGTCTCGCGGGGCAGTCAGGAGCCGGCGCGACTGATCGTGCTGAGCTACGAGCCCAAAAGAGCCGGCGGGCAAGACGACCGCGCTTCCGGCGAGTTGATCGCGCTGGTGGGCAAAGGAATTACGTTCGACTCGGGAGGGATCTCCATCAAGCCGGCGGCCAAGATGGAAGAGATGAAATACGACATGGGCGGGGGCGCCGCGGTGATTGGCGCTATGCAAGTGATCGCGCGGTTGCGGCCGGACGTGCGAGTCATCGGCCTGGTGCCCGCGTCAGAAAACCTGCCTTCGGGTCGAGCCGTCAAACCGGGCGACGTGGTGAGAAGCTTGAGCGGCAAGACAATCGAAGTGGTTAACACGGATGCCGAGGGTCGATTGGTCCTCGCCGACGCGATTACCTACGCGATCAGCCGGGGCGCCACCTGCCTAGTCGATGCAGCTACGCTGACCGGTGCGTGCGCAATAGCGCTAGGCGACGTTCGTGCGGCGGTGATGGGGACCGATCAGAATCTGATTGAGGAGCTGGTCAAGGCGGGCGAACAGTGCGGAGAACGGGTTTGGCCGCTGCCGCTTGACAATGACTACGGCGAACTGATCAAGAGCGAAATTGCCGACGTGAAGAATGTCGGCAATCGAACTGCCGGCTCGATCACCGCCGGATTTTTCTTGAAGCACTTTGCCGGGTCAACTCCGTGGGCTCATCTGGACATAGCCGGGACGGCGTGGACCGAAACGGAGAAACCTTACATCGCGAAGGGAGCAACAGGTTTTGGGGTTAGACTGATGGCCAATTTCGTGCTCAATCGCTCGGCTTCCAGCTAGGGGTAGTCTCGTTGAAGCTGAGTCAAGTTCAAGCTGATGGACGTTCAGAGTTCAACCTTTAGGTTGCTCGTTCGAGGTTAAGCAAGCTAAAGCTTGAACTCTGAACACTTGAACGCTGAACATTGGTATTAGCGGTACTGACTACTGCCTTTCGAAAGGAGTTTGGAGAGTATCTATGTCGAAAGAGACGATGCATAAGGAGGTCGTGATTCTCGGCTCGGGACCTGCGGGCTTGACTGCCGCAATCTACGCCGCTCGAGCGAACCTCAATCCGCTGGTGGTTGAAGGTCCGGAGCCGGGCGGCCAGTTGATGATCACAACCGACGTCGAAAACTATCCGGGCTTTGCGAACGGGATCATGGGTCCCATACTTATGGACGAGTTTCGCGGGCAGGCTAAACGGTTCGGAACAGAGTTCATTGTAAGCTGGGTGAGCAAAGCCGACTTAAGCCAACGGCCGTTCACTATCGAGACGGAAGATCACATAATCAAAGCAGAATCGTTGATCATTGCAACCGGTGCTTCGGCGAAGTGGCTTGGCATTCCCGGCGAAGCGCCGACCCCGGTCGGCTTCGGCGGCAACGGCGTTTCGGCTTGCGCGACCTGCGATGGGTTCTTCTTCAAGGGCAAGCCGCTGGTTGTCGTCGGCGGCGGCGACACCGCGATGGAAGAGGCGACATTCCTTACGAAGTTTGCCAGCGGGGTGACCGTTGCTCATAGGCGCGATTCCTTGCGCGCGTCGAAGTTCATGCAAGACAAGGCCTTCAATAATGAAAAGATCGATTTCATTTGGGATACGGGGGTTGAAGAGATACTCGGAACGCGTGAGGGCGGCGTCACCGGAGTGCGGTTGAAAAACTTGAAGACAGGGGAAGAGCGAGTGCTGCCTACCGGAGGGGTGTTTATCGCTATTGGCCATCGGCCAAACACCGATCTATTCAGGGGGCAGCTCGATATGGATGAAGTGGGCTACATAAAGACCGGGGACCGTTCGACGGCCACGAACATTCCGGGTGTGTTTGCGTGCGGCGACGCGCAGGACTCGGTCTACCGCCAGGCTGTCACCGCGGCGGGAACAGGTTGCATGGCTGCGATTGACGCCGAGCGGTTTCTCGACAATCATCCGATCGCCGCGGAAGATGGGAAGAAGGAAGCAGAACTCGCCGTGCAGTAACGAGAGGGTACTCAAGTTGGCCAGCAGTATCACCACATCACCCGCCGTAGAAGTGGCTCCGGCAGTCCGGTTGGGGGTCGCTCAACAGATTGTCGCGTTCACTGAAGTCTTGCTGATTGGCGTATGGCTAGGCTCGATGATCTTCTTCAGCTTTGCAGTAGCGCCAAGCGCGTTCGCGGTGCTCCCAACACGAGAGATGGCCGGCTTGCTGGTCACCAGCACCATCGGCAAGATCGAACTGCTCGGTCTGATCATCGGTCCGCTGCTGATTCTCATAAAGGCGCTCGGATTGCGGGCCAGGCGATTGAGCGGGGCAAGCAAGACTCTGGAAGGTGTTCTCGTCCTCGTAATGATCGCGGCTGCTGCGCTGTCGCGGTTCTGGATTTCACCGAGCATGGTCTCGCTGCGTGCCGCGATGGGCGGACACATCGACGACGTGGCGGTGACTGACCCACTCCGCTTGCAGTTCAACGATCTTCATCAGTATTCGGTGGCGCTGATGAGCGCTGCAATGATTTCCGGATTCGTGGTGCTATTTCTCACTGTTCGATCATGCCTCAAGCGGTAGACGCGACAAGAGTCGGGGCGCAAGACCGATTTCGTTCACTACTCGGCGGCCCCGCGAACCTCCAGGAAACAGACAACAGATTGACTTGAGCAGACACACCTGAATATTATCGTGATATGAGCGAGCCGCTTATCATCGAAGAAGGTCCGATGCCACCGGAACTGGCCGTTCGGTTCGAGAAAGCCAGGCGTAACCTGCTGTGGTTTAACGAACACGTCAGGGAGCTAAAGGTGTACGAACGCTATCGGGGTTGTTACGTCGCTGCTGCCAGCGAGGAATTGTTTGTTGCCGATACGCCGGAAGAGCTTAGACGTCTAGTCAACGAGAAGTATCCTGACGAGGCGCCACACGTCCGCTACATCCCGCACAAGAACTTGAGCCGCATCTATGCGTCTCAATGGTGAATGTTGGAGTGTAAGGATGGACGACAAGATCATTATAACTGAGGAACCAGAGAACCCAGAACTCAGCCGGCGGCTGGCGCAGTTCCGTAGGAACGGGCAATGGCTTACCCAGCACGGAGCACCGTTTTTCGAGCAATTTCGCGGTCAATACATCGCAGTGTCCGAAGGCGAGATTTTCGCTTCCAGCGACGCCTCAGTTGCGCAAAGCCTGGCCAAACAGAAACATCCCGACGACGAGCCGTTCGTGCAGTACATACCACAAGAAAGATACGAACGAATCTATTCGTGTTGAAGGTCGCTGGCATCTATTCGACGATGGCATTCTGAGGCCAGTCGTTGATTCATTCGTGCAGACGCCCGACGGAACATGGCAGGCTGCCATGTTGCTGCTGGATGCAGGGCTGATCGGACGGTGTTTGAGGCCCGGCTCTTGACCGTGCTTCAGAAGCTTGCCGTGCCTGCCGATGAAGCACCGGAACTCGGAGGCGTCGGAGGGAAAGCCGCCTGCATCTTCGCTCGGACTCGCCTCGGCTTCGTGCGAGACGACGGGCAACTGGTGAACGTTCAAGGGCTGTTTGGTGTTTTCACGAATCTTACTAGCAGCGACGTTTCTATCCTCGGCCGGGACGTGACCAACAATTTTGATGTCATCTACAGCTTCCCTCATCGCGAGGTGATGCTCCTCGCGCCGCCCCATGGCTACCAAATTCTTTCGCCAGCTTGAGCGCCGGTTTCCGATCCAAATGAAGATGCATTCCTGCCTTGACGATTGTCGAAGCGGACTATAATCTCGCCTGAACTCGTGGAGACAACAACAGAGAAGAACGAAGCGGGTCCGGCCGAAGCTCACGGTCGAACCTCGCTTCCTCGAAGGCTGGGCCTGATCAGTGCGATAGCTGTGTTGATTGGCTCGACCATCGGCAGTGGGATTTTCCGTTCTCCCGCCGGAATTGCGTTAAAGGTTCCTGATGAAGGTTTGTACCTTCTGCTGTGGGCTCTCGGCGGATTCTTCTCTCTATGCGGAGCATTGACTCTTGCCGAGCTTGCTGGCGCGTTGCCCCACACCGGCGGAGTATTCGTGTACTTGCGCGAAGGATGGGGACGCTTGCCGGCGTTCCTGTTCGGTTGGTCGGAGCTGACGATCATCCGCGCGTCCGCGCTCGGCGCAGTCGCAACCGTATTCGCCGAATACTTTCTGCGGCTGCTTGGTAAAGAAAGTCCAAACGCCGTGCACTACGTTGCCGCGGGTGCGATTGCGGTAGTCGCCGTTGTCAACATCCTCGGCGTCCGGATGGGCGCGCTTGTCCAAAACCTCACAACCGGAGCGAAGTACGGCGCGTTAGTAATCCTCGTGCTGGCGGCGTTCTTGATTGGAGGAAACAATTCCGCGCCGGTTCCCACTCAGCCAGTCAACGTTCCAAACGAAACTTCAGTGGTGACATTCGGGCTGGCGTTCATCTCTTTGCTGTGGGTCTACGATGGCTGGGCCGACGTGACGTTTCTCAGCGGAGAAGTGAAGCGCCCCGAGCGCAACCTGCCGCTGACCATCATTGGCGGAACGCTCGCGGTGATTGCGATCTACTTGCTGGCGAACTTCGCTTACCTGCATCTGCTGGACATCAGACAGATCGCCGGCTCGAAGCTCGTTGCCGCGGATACGGCGTTTCGAATCGTGGGCGAGACCGGCGTGAAGCTCGCTTCCATCGCGGTCATGATTTCGGCGTTCGGAACCCTGAACGGGTCGATGATGACCGGCCCGCGAATCTTCTTTGCGATGGCCGACGACGGACTGTTTTTCAAGAAGATCGCCTCGGTGCATCCGCGCTTCAAGACTCCTTACGTCGCGATCTCGCTTGCCGCAGCGCTCGCCATCGTGTTCGTGATGGTCAGAACATTTGAGCAGTTGGCCGACGCGTTCGTGTTGGCGATATGGCCTTTCTACGCGGGCGGGGCGGCGGCTGTTTTCGCGCTTCGCCGCAAGCGTCCAGATCTTCCTCGCGCGTATCGAACGTGGGGTTATCCGGTCACGCCGATTCTCTTTATCCTCGCCGTGATTTTGTTGATCGGAAACGCGCTGGTAGATGATCTCGGTCACGGTCTGCGTGACAACTTCAGTTACTACCGCGCCTTGTTCACCGGAAGCGCATTGCCGTATGAGTCGAGCGGGGCGCTGCTGGTTTTCGCGATCGTGCTCGCAGGAATCCCGGCTTATTTCATCTGGAACGCGACCCACTCAAAGCGAAGTTAGAACGTCGACGCCCGTCAGAGTTATAATGCCTGCCATGGTTCAGACCACTCAGGCCCGACCTCGACGCACCGCACGCCCCAAGAGCCGGTCTCGATGGTGGAAGTGGGCTAAGATCACAATCCTGGTCATACTTGGCGTCGCGATTGCTTATCAGGGATGGACAGTCTTCAGCGTATTTCGATACCGAAGCTCGAATCCGTCAAGTACGGCGCTGATGGATCAGCGGGCCTCTCAAGCGAGGGCTCGAGGCGAAGAGGTCAAGCGAGTGCAGACTTGGGTTCCTTATGATCGGATCTCGCGCAATCTCACGCGTGCGGTGCTCGCCGGAGAAGACTCCCGATTCTTCGATCACGCGGGCTTTGATTGGGAAGAGATCCGCAAGGCGCTTGAAGAGGATTGGAACGAAGGCGAGTTCAAGAGGGGCGCCTCGACTATAACTCAGCAGTTGGCGAAGAACCTTTTTCTGTCCACCTCGAAGAATCCCCTCCGCAAACTCCATGAAGCGGTGATCACCAAAGAAATGGAATGGATTCTCCGCAAGCGCCGAATACTGGAGATCTACCTCAATGTCATCGAATGGGGTGATGGGGTTTATGGAGCGGAGGCGGCGGCGCGTACTTATTTCAACACATCGGCCGCCGCACTGAGCGCCGATCAGGCTGCGTTTCTGTCGGCCATCATTCCAAGCCCGAACGGGGCGTTTAATCCCGCCACTCATCGACGCCGAGTCGAGCGGCGCAAGAACCTGATCGAACGGCTCATGCGTCACGTCGTTGTGCCGAGAGACCTCGACTAGAGAATAATTGCGTCCGCTTCTATCTCGACGAGCATGTCAGGATCAATCAACCGGCTCACCTCGACCATGCTGGTAGCCGGCCGGATATCGCGAAAGACCTCGCCGTGCGCGCGCCCGACTTTCTCCCACTCGCCGATGTCAGTCACATAGATTCGCGTGCGAACGACATCCTTGAAACTGGCTCCAGCAGCCCGAAGCGCGGTTTCGATGTTCTGGAGAGCTTGCACGGTTTGAGCGTAAAGGTCGCCTTTACCGACGATGTTGCCGGCTTGATCTGTTGCCGTCGTGCCTGAGACGTGAACCGAGGGTCCAACGCGAACCGCGCGCGAGTATCCGACAATCGGCTCCCACGGCGTGCCGCTGGCGATGTTTGTTCTTTGCATGATTGCCTCCAGGGACCTAACCACAAAGGCACAAAGTCACAAAGGCTCAAAACAAACCTTTGTGACTTCGTGCCTTTGTGGTTTAGGTGTATTTCACCCAGCCGCGGCCTTCGTGGCCAAAGTGAAAAACATTCGGGTGGATGATCTCCGACAGGATCTCCAGCGACTCGGCGAGCCTCGGTCCGGGCCGGTTGAAGTACTGATTGCCGTCGGCGACAAACACCCTCCCGCTCTTGACCGCCTTCAGTTGCTTCCACTCCGGCTTAGTACTGAGCAAGTGCATCTCTTGAAGCGTGCGCTCGATACTGAAGCCGCACGGCGAAACGAAAATTATGTCCGGGTCTTTTGCGACCAGCTCTTCCCATGTCATCCACGGCGAATGCTTACCCGCTTCGCCGAAGAGGTTGACCCCGCCGGCCATCTCCACAAGCTCGGGCATCCAGTTGCCGCCCGCCATCAGCGGCTCAATCCATTCGATGTAAGCGACAGTCGGATTCAATTCGAGCCAGTGAACGCGCTGGACGATGTCGTCCATTCGGCTCTCGATCTTGTTGATTAGACCTTCCGCGCGCTCAGCGGCGCCCAGCGCCTCGCCCACGCGACGAATGTCAGCCCAGACGTCGTCCAGGCAATTAGGTTCGAGGGAGACGATCACCGGACTCGAGCTTGTCATCTCGCAAACGGCCATCTCGACGTCCTTGAGGCTGACCGCGCACACCTCGCATTGTGATTGAGTGATTATGTGAGTGGGCTTCAGTTCTTCAAGCAGGCGCGGATCGACGTGATAAACGCTCAACGCTTCCAGCAGGGAAGCCTTTACGCGCTGATCGATCTCGGAGCTCGTGCCTTCGACGTTGAACTTCGGGCGGGTGAGTTGCGGGAGGAGCTTCACCGACGGCGGGTAGTCACATTCGTGCGAGCGTCCGACCAACTGGTCTTCGAACCCGAGTGCGCACACGATCTCAGTTGCGCTTGCTATGAGGGAGACTACTCTATTGTTCATCATCTATGAGGCCACAGTCACAACAGCGAGAACGGTGATATTCATTGTCTTCCGGCGAGCCGGAGCCCGAACACACTGCAGCAGAATTCAAGGCCCTGACCGCGTCTGCTGGTTAGGTGCTCCCATGAAACGCCTTGAGATGAGCATCTAACTCTGCCTTACTGATCACGGAGCCACAAAACTTGCAGATTTTGCGAGCCGGACATTTCTTCAGATGAGCTTCATAGACTCGTACGTTCTGACCTTCAAAACAGTACGGACATTGTCGTTCATCACGGACCACGTGTCTCTTCAGTGGGCTTGAGCGGGTGGCAGACATCTTCTACTAGAGATCATGTCGAACATGAAGGGCAACCGTCAGCGGCGATCCTGTCGCGATCATCCTTCCTACAGACCTCCGCGCCCGCCTTCTTGAACTCCTCAGCCTTCTCCTTCAAAACGAGCTCAAGCGCGACCATTTCGTTCAGGTTGCGCCGAGCCGCGTAGTCCCGCACCTCCTGGGCGATCTTCCTCAAATGGGCGGGTCGTTGTCCGCGATAGAAAACAACGAGGCTGTTTAAGCGACTCGCTCTTCAAAGAGGATAACCGGAACGTTCAGGGTTCTACTCCTGCGTTTGCGTCGCTGATTGGTCAGCAATTCCGCAACGGTTCGCCCGACGTCTGACTTTACTACTCTTTCACCGCATCTCGGACAAACGCCAGCGGGAACGCCGTCTAGAACGATCAGCTTCCCTTTGATCCAGAAGTCTTGCTTCACTCGCTGTTCTGTCATCCGCTCACCGCAGGTCTGGCAGTTTCCATATTCGTACTCTTTGGTCAGCTTCTTCATCGCGTCACTCGAGAACGTAGTGTAATGAAGAGGAGCTTGCCGGTTTCTTTTATCCTGCAGATAACCGCAGCTTCTCGTCCGTCCGTTGTTGGGCCGGCAACTTCCCGCCGCGGGGGTCGCGTGTGAAGCGTCGGCGGATTCGTCCGCAGGCAATGACCATTTCAATATCCGCAAGGATGAGATCGTCATTTGCCATCTCCTCGAAGAAGTGTGGGATCGTGAATTCGTACGTGTGCTCCTGCACCTTCTCTCGGATAGTTTCAATGATCGTCACATTCTGTCCCTGAAGAGTCGGTGCTCTAACGCGTTGGCTCAAGCCTTCGAATAAATCACCGCACCCGCTTGCTTGAACTCTTCAGCCTTTTCCTTCAACCCGCTCTCGAGCGCGACTACTTCGGTCAAGCTGTGCTGCGCCGCGTATTCTCTGACCTCCTGCGTGATCTTCATCGAGCAGAAATGCGGCCCGCACATCGAGCAGAAGTGCGCGAGCTTTGCTCCCTCTTGCGGTAACGTCTCATCGTGAAACTGCTGTGCAAGCTCAGGGTCGAGAGCGAGATTGAATTGGTCTTCCCATCGAAACTCGAATCGAGCCTTTGACAACGCGTTGTCCCAGTACTGCGCGCCAGGATGTCCCTTCGCCAGATCGGCTGCGTGCGCTGCAATCTTGTATGCGATCACGCCGTCCTTCACGTCTTGTTTGTCGGGAAGCCCCAGATGCTCTTTCGGCGTGACGTAGCACAACATCGCCGTCCCGAACCATCCGATCATCGCCGCGCCTATCGCCGACGTGATGTGATCGTAGCCCGGCGCGATGTCGGTCACCAGCGGACCAAGCGTGTAGAACGGGGCTTCGTCGCAAACTTCGAGTTGTCGATCGACGTTCTCTTTGATCAGGTGCATCGGCACGTGACCGGGCCCTTCAATCATTACCTGGCAGTCCGTCTCCCAGGCGATCTTCGTCAGCTCGCCGAGAGTATCAAGCTCCGCAAACTGTGCTTCGTCATTCGCGTCGGCGATCGAGCCCGGCCGCAAGCCGTCACCAAGGCTGAACGACACATCGTATGCGCGCATGATCTCGCATATCTCGCGGAAGCGAGTGTACAGGAAGCTCTCCTCGTGATGTGCCAGACACCACTTCGCCATGATCGAGCCGCCGCGCGAGACGATGCCCGTGGTGCGTTTCGCGGTCATCGGGATGTATCGCAGCAACACGCCGGCGTGGATCGTGAAGTAGTCGACGCCCTGCTCGGCTTGTTCGATCAACGTGTCACGATAGATTTCCCAGGTTAGTTCTTCGGCCTTGCCGCCGACTTTTTCGAGCGCCTGATAGATAGGCACGGTTCCGATTGGCACCGGCGAGTTGCGAATGATCCACTCGCGAGTCGTGTGAATGTTGCGGCCGGTTGAAAGATCCATCACCGTATCCGAGCCCCACTTGATCGACCATCGCATCTTCTCGACTTCTTCTTCAATCGAGGAGGCGACCGCGGAATTGCCGATGTTGGCGTTGATCTTTACGAGGAAGTTGCGCCCGATGATCATCGGCTCGCCTTCGGGATGATTGATATTCGCGGGAATGATCGCGCGCCCGCGAGCTACCTCGTCGCGAACGAACTCGGGCGTGATGTGCGAAGGCAGCTTGGCTCCGAACGACTGCCCCGCGTGTTGAAAGCTGAGCGCGCTGCGGTCGCCGTTCTTTGCGGATTCGAATGCTCGCACGCGGCCCATGTTCTCGCGAATCGCGATGAACTCCATTTCCGGCGTAATAATGCCGCGCTTAGCATAGTGCATCTGGGTGACTGCGCAGCCGGGCTTTGCGCGAAGCGGACGACGACGCGCTCCGGGGAAAGGATCGAGGCGGCCTTTGTCTTTCACGAGCGCGTATTCGCGGGCGCCTTCGGTCAGGTAGCCGTCGTCTTGCGGCAACACGTCGCGGCCGTCGTACTCTTCGATGTCGCCGCGCGCGATGATCCACTCACGCCTTGCTGCAGGCAGGCCGTCGTGGACGCTACAGATCGCGTTGGGATCGCCCCACGGACCACTCGGGTCGTAGACGCGAACGGGCGGGTTCTCTTCAACCGAGCCGTTCACGCCGCGAGTCACGTTCAAGTGTACTTCGCGCATGGGGACGCGAATGTCCGAGCTGCTGCCCTCGACGTAGATTCTGGATGAGCTTGGAAACTGAAACTTACTCTCGCTGTGCGGTTCCGAATTGTTTGAAGTTGTCATGGTTTCTCCCTTCGACGGCATTATCCGTATCAGGTTCAAGGGGTCTCCCGATTGGGACTCTCAGCCGCGTCGTTTGACGAAGCTCCCCCGGAATAGTTATTCGTAAAAGCGTGATGCGTGACCGGATCGGTACGACGCGTCAACGCCAGATTAGCAATCAGGCGAATAGATCATCAACCGGCATCGTCCACCCAGGCAACGCCGGTTCAGCGTCGGCAATGTCGCCGCAGTGAAACAGCCTTGGGGCATCAGGATCATCAGCGCGGTAGCATCTTATGACTTGATCTCTGAGCACATCGACGTCCCACACGAGGAGCGTTCCGGCTGCGAAGTAGTCCGCGCGTTTCTTAGCCATTTTCTCCTCAGCCCTCCGACCGTAGTCGCCCTCGCTTCGCACCTCGACAGCGAAGATTGGCGCGCCATCAAGAAACTTACCGCCAGTACGCGGACCAATGTAGAAAGCGGCATCCGGGCTGACTGATTTGCGGTTAGGCAGGTTGACGATGAAGGCGGCATTGTCGTTGTACGCGCGGCCGGTTTTTGTGCGGCGCCCATATTCGCGCAGACTGACAAATACCTCGCTGGCCGCCGTGTTGGGCAAGTCTCCTGTGGGGCTCATAAGTACGAGTTCTCCATCCACAATCTCGGCCTTACCGTCTTCGTCAACATGGTAGAGATCTTCGATTGTGGCTTCAGTTCGTGTGCTCATACTAACCTTCTGATTAACGCCCCAGGAAAGCGCAATGCTAAATGCGTTGATTACTTGTCGACGCTGGGATTATACGCCTACCCACGCCCGCGTTGCACCGTACGCTGAATAGCTTAGCGAGGATCACTGCGATTCGCGAGCTTCATTTCCGCCGAGCACTCTATACAACGGTTTCGCCATCATCACGATCGCGACCGCCAGGAGAGCGCCCGCCACAACATCAACAACGTAATGGTAGCGTAAGTACACCGTCGAGATGATCACGCCCGCTCCAAGCGGAAGAAGCCACCAGAAAGTCTTCCGGTGAAATCTGTGCGCATAGTAGAGCACCAGCAGCGTGAGTTCCGTGTGACCGCTGGGAAAGCAATCGCGCGTGATACCTTCGGCGCGGTCCAGCATCGCGCGAACCGGCTGAAACAACCAGATTCCCGTAAGCGGCTTTGTCTGGGCTTGCACTATCTCCGGCAGGAAGCGCGGTCCGATGGCAGGAACTAGAATGTAGCCCAGATAAGAGAGGTAAAATCCCAACACCACGATGAACACCCAGAAGTGAAACTTTTCAAACCATCCCTTTCGCCAAAGAACAACGCCGAGAATGACCGGCAAAAGATAGTAGCTCGAATATGTGAGCTGAAGGACTTCGGTTAATGGTGGCGATGTGAACCGCTCGAGCCAAACCGTCGGATGCACGCCAAGAAAACGTTGATCAATCGCAGCCAGCTCCCCGTCAAAATCGCGCGGGTGAATGAGCGGTATCAGATAGCTCAGTTCCTTATAGGTGATTGGTATCAGCGCGACCGGATACCAGCCACGGACAAAAAGCGTGAGGGGGAGAGCGGCTGCCGAGTGTGCCGAGTTTCTCCATCGGGCTAACAACACGACCAATGCGATCAGAAAAGCATGTCCCCCAAAAAGCAGGCCCCACCATTGGATCCTGTAGCTGAAGATCAGAATCAACAACGCGGTAACTGCAAGATACCCGATAACAACTTTGTCGGCAGGATTGAGAAAGGTCTGTTTACTCGAGTCGCGAGCATCTCCTGGCGCAGGATCGGCTAGCCGCACTCTCGCCGCGTCTTTCTGCCTAGTTTCTCCGTCGCCCTCTCGAAGGTCTGTGCTGCTCACAACCAGCCCTCGCTTTTGTACCAGGCGATCGTCTCGCGCAGCCCTTCTTCGAGCGGCACACGAGGATTGTAGCCGAGCTCGGTCCTGGCGCGTTCGATCGAGCAGGTCCAGAACGCCTGCGAGAGGTCGGTCACCTTGTCACGATTGATAACCGGCGGCTTTCGCATGAGGGCTGCTGCTCCTTCGGCAACAAGCGCGACGCCGTAAGCTACGGACCGGGGGATGGCAATTGCGCGCAGCCTTCTATGCATGAGCGCGGCCATCAAATCGGCGACCGCGCGCATCGAGTAATCGTCTTCGCTCGAAACAAAGTAGGTGCGTCCGGCTGAGACATCGCTCTCGCCCGCAAGAATTATTCCCTCGACCAGGTCGCGCACGTGGACGAGGCTCACTCGCTTATCGTGACGGCCGATCATCGGGAACATGCCGCCCTTCACGGCCTTGAAGAACTCGAAGATGCCGTAGTCGCGAGGGCCATATACCGCGGGTGGCCTGACGATTGTGACTGGCAACAGGTCGGAGACGGCGCGCACTGCTTCTTCGGCCAGGAGCTTGCTGCGTCCATAGGGCGTGATCGGCGAAGGCGGTGAATCTTCGTCAACTGGCTTTCCGTCGCTGCCCGGCCCGACCGCCGCAAGCGAGCTGATGTATACGAACCTTTTTATCCGATCGCGCCGCTTGAGCGCTTCGGCAAGAATCGCTTCAGTGCCTCGGTGATTGACGGTGAAATAATCCTTGGCCCGCCGCGCGAATGTCGTGCCCGCTACGTGATAGATGGCGCCGACACCGGCTAACGCGGCGTCCCAATCGGTCGAATCGTCGAGCCCGCCATATGCCAGCTCGATCTCAGGATGCTTGAGGTAACGCAGCTTGCTCGTCTTTCGCGCGAGGCATCGGACGGAGCTCCCGCGCTCGACGAGGTGGTCGACGAGATGGCTTCCGACGAAGCCAGTTGCGCCGGTTATCAGGACTTTTTTGTACTCGCTCGGGTCGATCATATGATCACTCGTCATTCCTGTACTATCTGTTCGCAGCGTGGCGATCGAGGTAATCGAGCAGCACGTTCGACATCACCTTCACTCCGACCACCAGGCTCTCTTCATCAACATCGAATTCCGCGGTGTGCCACGCCGGCATCAACCCTTTCGCTTTGTTGCCGACGCCCAGAAAGTAGAAGAAGCCGGGAATGACTTTCTGATAGTAGGAGAAATCTTCGGCGGGCATAAAAGGCTTGAGCAAGACGACGTTTGCGTCTCCGACTAAGCGCCGAATCGTCGGCAGCGTTTCGTCAACCAGCCGAGGATCGTTGTAGGTCACAGGATTCGAGTCGTCGAACGACAGGTCAAACTTTGCATCGTAAGCAGACGTCACGCTACCGAGAGTTTGCCGCATCAACTCGTGCGCGCGCGAGCGAACGTTTTCGTTCAACGCGCGCATCGTGCCTTCCATCTTCACTTCCTCAGCGATGATGTTGTTGCGGTCACCGCCTTTGATCGTGCCGATAGTGATGACCAGCGGTTCAAGCGGATCGATCCGACGGCTGCGAATTGTCTGAAGCGCGGTGACGCACTCGGCGGCTACAACGACCGCGTCCACGCCAAGCTGCGGCTGCGCGCCGTGAGACCTCTTGCCGCGAATCGTTATCGTGAACCGATCCGAAGAAGCCATCGCCGGTCCTGAGTGATAACCGATCTGACCAACTTCGAAGCCGGCGGTGTGCAACCCAAAAATAGCCTGCGGGCGCGGGTTCTCGAGCGCCCCTTCCTTGATCATCAAGCTCGCGCCGCCTTCTTCGCCTTGCGGCGCGCCTTCTTCCGCGGGTTGAAAGATGAATTTGATCGAGCCCGCAATCTGATCGCGCATCTTGCTCAGCACTTCCGCGACGCCAAGCGCAACCGTCGTGTGCACGTCGTGACCGCAGGCGTGTTTGACTCCGGGAGTCTGCGACTTGTACGGCACGTCGATGGTCTCTTGAATCGGGAGCGCGTCCATATCGGCTCGCACTGCAACGACGGGTCCGGGCTTGGAACCCTTGAGCAGAGCGACGACTCCGTACTTGCCGACGCCGGTCTTCACTTCATCAAGTCCGAGCGCGCGAAGTCTCTCCGCGACTACTCGCGAGGTGCGCTCTTCTCGATTCGAGAGCTCGGGATGCATGTGAAAATCGCGGCGTTGTTCGATGAGCTTCGCGCGCAGGGCTTCGGCTGCTTGAGCGATTTGCTGCTCGCGTCCCGTCGAAGGCTTCTCCGCCGCCACCATGAGCGGTGTTAAAGCGAGAAACAACACAAGAGCGGCAACCGGCTTTTGTTTCATCTATAGTCTCCGTTGCATTCGTCTGGACTCACGGGTGAATCGCAAGCGAAGAGTATTGCTTGCGTTGACACAGGGTCAAGGGCGTGTTGCGGCTCGACGGATGGAAATTGCGCAAGGTCGTCACATGTGTTGTGTGACGGGTGACGATATCGCTCAAACTCGCCGTCAAACGCGACTCGGGTCGCCAGGTCGCGGACGATTGACTCGCTTCAAGCGGCGTGATGTAATCGCGGGTCTCAGAAGCCCAAGCTCTCGGGCGCAATGGCGGATCCAGGCTTGGCCAGGGAGGAATAGATTATGAAGCGCACGATGTTTGTTCTGGTTGTTTCGCTCTCGGTTTGCATAGCGGCGCTCGCGCAGCAGAAGCGAGCTATGACCTTCGAAGACGTTCTCGCAACGAAGAGCGTTTCCGATGCGCAAGTCTCGCCCGATGGCAAGTGGGTCGCTTACGTCGTCACCTCTGTCGATATGAAAGAAAACGCCAACGACGCCGACATCTGGTTGGTTTCGACTGCGGGAGGCGGTACCCTTCGGCTCACTACAAACAAGAAGAACGACACCCAACCTCGTTGGTCGCCTGATGGGAAGCGCATTGCGTTCATCTCGGCTCGCGAAGAGAAGCCGCAGATCTTCTTGATCTCGCCCTTTGGCGGCGAAGCCGAGAAGCTCACCGACTCGAAGTCCGGTGCGCAATCCCTTCAATGGTCGCCCGATGGAAACCGCATCGCTTACGTTGCTCAGCAGGAGCTCACCCCCGACGAAGAGAAGAAACAGAAAGAGAAAGACGACGCGCAAGTGGTGGACAAGAATTTCAAGTTCTCGCGCATCTGGGTCATCGACGTGAGCACCAAGAAGGCCAGCGAGCTGGTTAAGGGCGACTACAACGCCGGCGATCCACAGTGGTCGCCGAACGGCAGCTCGCTCGCGTTTGTCACAAACCCGACGCCCAAAGCCGACGATGGCAGCCGGTCAGATATCTGGGTGATCGATGTGGCGACCGCTGCGAGCGCCGACGTGGGTGTCTTCCAGAAGAAGCTCGCGGCGCTTACAGAGACGCTTGCGGGTTTGGAAACGACCTTCGGGCCCAACAACCCGCGAATCATGGAAGCTCGCGCCCAGATTGAATCCGTGCGGAAAGAAATGAATCAGAAGCTCGGGCTGCGAAAGCTGGTCGACAACGAAGGCCCGGACAGCGCGCCGCGATGGTCTCCCGATGGCCGGCAGATCGCTTTTTCGAGCCGCGATTCGAAGAACGGGGAGATCGGCCAGCAGAGACTGATGATCGTTGGCTCGGAGGGCGGGACACCTCGCGAGGTCGCGCCCCGATTTGAATATCAACCGGGTCCGCCGAAATGGTCAGCGGATGGCCGAACCATCTACTTCAATGCCGGCGTGCGAACAACCAGCCAGTTGTTCTCGGCGCCGGCAGCCGGGGGCGAAGCGAAGCAGGTTTCGAACAACGCCGGTGTGATGGGTCAAGCAACGTTTTCGCGCGACGGATCGGTGGCAGCTTTCACGAAGTCCGACACGCAACACGCCGATGATGTTTACGTAGCGAAGTCTCTTCCTATCGCTGAACCGACCAAGCTCACCGATCACAATCCGCAGGTGCGAGAGTTGACACTCGGCGCCAGCGAGGTGGTTCGTTGGAAGGGCAAGGACGGCATGGAGATCGAAGGCATCGTGATCTACCCGGCCGGCTATCAACAGGGCAAGCGTTATCCAACCGTCGCGTTGATCCACGGCGGTCCTGCCGGTGTATGGACGCAGAGCTTTCCAAGTTCGTGGAGTAACTTTGGGCACGTATGGGCAGCCCAGGGGTGGGTCGCTTTTTATCCGAACATCCGCGGGTCGTCTTCATACGGCGAGAAGTTCCTGCTTGCGAATGTGCGTGATTGGGGCGGAGGCGACTATCAGGACATTCAAACCGGACTCGATCACTTGATCGCCAAAGGAGTCGCTGATCCGGATAGGCTGGGGCAGGCAGGCTGGAGCTACGGCGGATACATGACGGCGTGGACCTTAACTCAGACCGATCGTTTCAAAGCGGTGATGGTTGGAGCGGGTCTGACGAATATGTACTCGATGTACTCGACGAACGATTTACAGCGCATTCTGGAGGCTTACTTCGGCGGGCAACCGTGGGATGACACAGAATTCTACTGGAAGAGGTCGGCGATGGCTTTCATCAAAAAGGCGAAGACGCCGACGCTGATCTTGCACGGAGGCTCCGACACGCGCGTGCCGCCGAGCCAGGCTCAAGAGCTATACATGGGGCTTCGCAAGAACGGTGTTCCTGTCGAGATGGTGCTCTTCCCGCGCGAGCCTCACGGACTCGGAGAGCCGCGTCATCGCCTGGACAAAATGCGCCGCGAGTATGCGTGGTTCTCACGGTATGTGCTCGGGGTTGAAGTGCCCGAGCCCAAACCAGCAAAGGACGAGAAGAAGTCAGAAGAGAAGCCTTCGCAGAATCAATAGCTACCTGTCTCAACTTCATCGACCCCAACGGTGACGTCGTGATGATCACCATCCCGGTCTGACAGCGTTGGAGCCGCCGACGTTTTTGTTGAGCCCACATTGGGGAACAGTTGTGAGCCAGCAGCCTTCTAGCGCGCCCACACCGGCGGCTGCAGCGCAGCCGACGCGCTTCGGGTCGGGCTGGATCAGCGGCGTTCTCTCTACAGCCTTTGGCGCTATCGGCCTGGGTGCCGTGTTCTGCTTCCACTACCCGGGGCTTCTCACGATGCCGGCGTTACGCGGGCTTTACCCGATCCCGTACGTGCGGGCGGTGCTGCACCTCGTATTAGTCGCTTCCTTGGTGCTCGGCGTTCTAAGTGTCTGCCTGCGGCGACGCAAAGCCCTCGGGCTGAGCGGTATCACACTCACTTTGGCGGCGGGCCTGCTCGGCGGCTCAAGCGTGCCGCTCGATGGAGAGTTGACTCACGGTCCGTTTCTGGGTCTCGACTGGTTTCTGCTCAACTTGATCGCTTACTCAGCCGTCTTCATACCGATCGAGCGGATGTTCGCCCGGCGACGGGACCAGCCGATTTTCCGCTTCGGATGGCGGACCGATCTGGCGTACTTCTTTGTCAGTGCGCTGCTGGTCCAGACCACGACGCTGTTGACCATGAAGCCGGCGATGGTGCTCTTCCATTGGGCGGCGCACCCGGGCTTGCAGGCCTGGGTTGCTGCGCGGCCATTCGCGTTGCAGTTTGCCGGCATTGTTCTATTTACTGACTTGACGCAGTACTGGGTACACCGGCTGTTCCATAGGGTGCCGGCCCTGTGGCGATTCCATTCGATTCACCATTCGACGGAAACTTTGGACTGGTTGGCGGGGTCGCGGTTGCACCTGGTTGATGTGGCCGTGACCCGAGGGCTGACTTACGTCCCGATCTACCTACTCGGATTTGCGGCGGCGCCGCTCGTCGCCTATGTGGCGTTCGTTAGTGTCCAGGCTACCTTCATTCACTCCAACGTCCGCTTCACGTTCGGTCCCCTACGATGGCTCGTGGCCACGCCGCAGTTTCATCACTGGCATCACGGCGCTCAACGGGAGGCTTTTGACAAGAACTTTGCCGTGCATCTACCGGTGCTGGACTGGCTGTTTGGCACGTTCTTGTTGCCGAAGGACCGCTGGCCCGCGTCCTACGGTCTTGGCGGCGGCGATCCGATTCCTCTAGGGTATTTCCGACAGTTCCTCTATCCGTTTCTGCCGCTGCGTCACGGCAAGTTCGGTTCATAGCTCGGCGGGCAATCCAGAGGAACCCCTCACCTGGCTAAGTCTAGTTGATTAGATATGTTGGGCCCGCCTCCGCAAATCTGAACTGGAACAATCCTTGCCCCCCATAACGATCCTGCATTGATTCACCGCGAATCTGTAGCCTTTGAGGTCGGATCGCGCTTGGAAATGCAGCATTTCAAGAGGGGTCACACATTAACTGTCTGTTCTTCGAACACACGGAGGATCGCAATGAAATCAAGAATATTCACAATCGCTAGCGTACTGTTGCTGTCGGTATTTGCAGGTACCACGCCGGCTCAGACCGTCGAAGTTAGGCGCGTAAACTCGGACGAGCAGTGGGTCGTCGTTAAACGCCACACGCTCGCGGTCAGGTACAAAGACAATGACGACACGTCGGTCAACATGGCCGGAACGCCGCTAAATGCTCAGGCGATCGGTAAGGCTGATGTAAAGCGCAAAGAGGGGCGCACCCGGGTCAAACTCAAAATGCAAGGCCTTGGTCATCCGCAGGCGCTCGGAGCTTACTACACGACGTTCATTCTTTGGGCGATTGCTCCCGAAGGACAGGCAGACAATCTGGCGGAATTGCCGATCAAGAATGAATTCGAGCTCGACGTCACTACCGCGTTTCAGACCTTCGGCCTGATCATCACTGCCGAGCCGCATTCTGCGGTCAAGCTGCCCAGTCCGGTCATCGTAGCGGAAAACACTCTTCGAAAAGGTACTGAAGGTGGCATTGAAGGGAGCCGCATAGAATATAGCGGCGATCCAGGCACTCTCTATATCGTAGCGACCCAAGACGGACCCGCAATGAGCGCCGACTACAATACACCGCTGCTGATACTGGGCGCGCGCAGGTCCGTCCAGATCGCCAGGCGCGCAGGCGCTCATCGATATGCGGAGCCGGAATTGAGAGAAGCTGAAGTGAAGCTGGCGGCTCTCGAGCAGACCTGGCCGCAGCGGAGAAAAGACGAAGAAAAATTCAGCGGCCTGGCTCACGATGTGATGCGGCTGGGAGAGCGTGCGCGAGAACTATCGGTCGAGCGCCTCATTCAAGCCAGACTTGAAGCCGAACGTCGCGCTGCAAGCAATACTATCGCTGATGCGCGAACTGAAGCTGACCGCTCAAGGGATCAAGCTGACCGCGCGAGGGATGACGCTGGACGGGCAAGGGAAGAAGCGGCTGCTTCACAGAATGCCGCCAGCCGGGCCGAGCGAGAACTTGCCGAAGCGCGTCTTCGGGTCGAGCAGGCCCAGACCGAAGCCGATCGAGCCAAGGCCAATGAGGAGCTGGCTCGCGCGGAAGCCGGGCGGGCGCGCCTTGACGCTGACCGAGCGAAGCAGGACAAGGACGAACTACAACAGCGGCTCTTCACCTCGATCTCGGCGATTCTGGAAACCAGACGCGAAGCTCGCGGGTTGATCGTCAACCTGTCGGACGTGTTGTTCGATTTCAACCAGGCTTCTCTCAAACCCGGCGCGCGTGAAAAACTCAGCAAGCTGGCTGGAATACTGATGGCTTATCCGGGCACTTTTCACATAGAGATCGAAGGGCACACGGACGCCGTCGGCTCGCAGGACTACAATCAGAAGCTCTCCGAAGACCGCGCTCAGTCGGTTAGTGGTTATCTGTTGAGCGCGGGCATCAAATCTGATCGGATCATGGCGGTGCGCGGCTTCGGCAAACTCAGACCGGTCACAACGAACGACACGCCGGAAGGCCGACAGATGAACAGGCGCGTCGAGATTGTGATTGCCGATCTCGATAAACAGCCGGTGACTGACAGGCGGTAGCCCCCGCCGAACTGCACGCGGCACTCCCGCGTACTCTGCGTCTTTGCGGTGAGACGGAACCCGAAAACCACTCACCGCAAGACGCCGAGAGTGCAGAGTTAAGATCTACAGGCCGTCGGCGGACGAAAAGCCTCAACAGACAGCAGCGTCACAATAATCGCGGGTGCTTTACCAACCGAAGCGCGCGAAGTAAAAGCTGTAGAAGGCTGTCCATATTATCGACAGGATCGCCAGCTCGATGGCCGCTCGATGATGGGTGAGCGGCTCGATCAGTCTGGCCACCGCTCGCGCGGCGACTGCTGCTAAAAAGAATCGCACGTAGCGCGCAGGGATCGAGATCAGCAAAAACGCGAGGAAGCTGCCGCCTTGCGCGCCCCACTCAACAGCGTAGATCTTGTACGGGATTCCCTTCAGCGGACCGAGCAAAACAGCCAGGAGCCCGCTCTCGCTTATTTGAGCCGCGACCCTCGCTATCAAGGGCGGGCTAATCGCCGGAACATGATCCAGGAAGGCCACGGCAGCATCCGGCTCGCCGGCGCCGAACGCGTACATCAGCGCTCCGCCGGCAAGCGCACCGAGCAGCGCTGCCGCAGTCGCTTTCACCGCGGGTTTCAGCGCGCGGCAAGCGATCAAAGTCAGCAGCACGTCAGGAACGATGAAGAAGAACGTTGCCTCCGCCAGCCCCCAGGCGAACGCTAGCGCGAGAACGGCGCTGCTCGATGTGAAATCATCCAGCGAAGACTTGCCGGCCGCCCTTGTCATCTTTCCTTTGCAAGCTCACGGGCAAGCTCGCGTACTGCGGCCTCCAGTGCTCGGG
Organism: Acidobacteriota bacterium; assembly: GCA_038040445.1. Taxonomy (NCBI): domain Bacteria; kingdom Pseudomonadati; phylum Acidobacteriota; class Blastocatellia; genus Candidatus Onstottus; species Candidatus Onstottus frigus. The sequence goes on from JBBPIG010000009.1 coordinate 162,378, forward strand.
TGATTTCCTGGCGGCTGCCTTGCAGAACCCGCGGCGCGCCGATCCGAATCTCGCAAAAGAATGGTACCGGTATGAACTCGCCTTTGGGAAGGCTTCTTCCCATATTCACGAGATAGGCGGGAACTACCGGCACGCCGGGAATCTTTTCAATAAGGTGAGCAACGCCGGAGCGAAACTCTCCCATTTCCTGACCCGAACCTCGGGTGCCCTCAGGAAAGATGATTATCGAGTCTCCTGCTTCGATCGCTTCGCGCATTCGGCGCAGCGGATTGTTCTCGGGCGTGATGTTCTTTCGGGCAATCGGCAGAATGTTGAACAGCGTCTTGGTCAACAGAGAAACGAATTTATTGCGCTCGAAGTAGTCGGCCGCGGCTACAGGCCGAATGCGCCGAAGACGATTGAGCGGAAAGAGGCTTAGCAGAGAGATGGTATCCAGATGGCTGGAATGATTCGCGATGAGAATGAACGGCGTGGAATCGGCAAGATGCTCGCGGCCGCGCACGCGGAGGCCAATGAACAGCGCCATGAAAGGCTTGATCGCGAGCGCAAACACGATCATCTGTACAACGTTGCGAAGCGTCGGTCGATTCACCTTCACTGGTGTTTTGCCGGCAGTTGCTTCACTCGCCGATTCGGATCCGCTCGCCAAAATCAGTCTCTCCTGTTGGTTTATTTGATGTAGAAATAACGAACGTAGTGAAAGAAGATAGGCGCGGCGTAGCAAAGCGAATCGACGCGGTCCAGCATTCCGCCGTGACCTGGTATAACGCTGCCGAAATCTTTCACGCCGAAGTCTCGCTTGACTGCGCTCATTACCGCTCCGCCGCAGAAACCCGCAATGGTGATGAAAAACGAAACCAGCAGTGTCTCTCCGATTGAAAACGGAGTGAGGAATCGAATGGCGAGGCTCAACACCATCGCGCTTGCTATACCGCCGAGGAAACCTTCCCAGGTTTTGTTGGGGCTGATGGTTGGAATGATCTTGTGCCGTCCCAGCGTCTTGCCCCAGATGTATTGAAGAACGTCGCTCATCTCGACGACGAATACCAGAAACAGGACCAGGGTGCGGCCATTCGCACCGCCGTCGCCCAGAGAAGGAAAGGTGAGCAGGTATGCCATGTGGCTCAAGCCAAAAACAAATATCATCATTCCCCAGTGAATCTGCGAAGCGGATTCTACGAAGCCTTTTGTCTCTTTTGACAACACCATTCGCACCGGCAGCGCCAGCATCATGTAAACGGGAATGAAGATGATAAACATTCCGTACCAGGGCGGATCGAGCGCGATCCACAGATACTGAATGGGTATCGCAAGAAACGTGAAGACCAGGGCATGATGGTCAGCCGGGCGCGTTCTGAGAAGCGTGACATATTCCTTCATCGCCCAGAAGCTCAGCAGCGCGAAGAAAACCAGCGATATGCGATTGCTGGTTAGTATTGCAGCGAAAAACACCGCCGCCATGATCCACCAGGCTCGGACCCGCGCGGAGAGTTCAGAGAAGTCCTTTACGGGCCGCGCGCGCCGAAGCACAGCGACGGCAACGGAGGCGGCTACCAGCACGCCAAGAACCAGCAGTCCCATCTGTAACATCGGTGAGAGGTTCTTTATCGATGTAGGCATAAGAGGATCATTCAGCGATCTTTCACTTCGCGCGAGCGCAACTCCTTGAGCGCTTGTGACACCCGGTTCAAACAGGTGACCGCCGTCAGCAGCGCCGCGACCGCAAATATCCAGGGCCACGCGGTGACGATAGCAGGAAACAAGAACGCCGCGAGCCCCAACGCGCCGACGACAAAGGCGCGATCGCTTTTTCCCATCGGCCCTTCGTAGTGACGGCTCGCCCCGAGCGCGCGGCCAAGGACGCCGCTGAACTCGGTAAGCACCGCGCCGATCGAGAACGCCACTACGGGCCATCGCGCCGGTTCATGGACAAAGGCGAGCGGCAAATACAACCCGAGATCCGAAACCGCGTCTCCAAGCTCGTTGAGCACCGCGCCTAGTTGAGTCGACATACCGAGCTCTCGAGCCATCATCCCGTCGATGGCATTGAGCGCCATGCGTACGAATAGCCATGCCGGCAGCAAGAGCAACAACGCTGGCCGAGAGTGGCCGAACGAGACGGCAATGCCGACGGCGATGGATCCAACGATTGCGATGACTGTGACCGCATTCGGAGTCAAGCCAAAGGCCGGGAGACGGCGCATCAACGGTCTAAGCAAGGCCTGGAATTTTGGTTTGAGATCGTAAACGGACGCCATATCTCAAGGATTGGTTCCATCCCTTTATCTTGCGAGCTTTGATTATCCTTGGGCAAAGACTTCGATGCGGATTATAGTCGATTCCGATTGTCTTTAGGTAGGAGCTTTCGATTTGTCAGACAATTTCACCGGTCGAGAGTCCTGGCTGCCTAAAGTCTCTCCTGACCAATGTCCGTCAGCTAAAATCTAGAATCTGGAGCGAGCTGTGACATGTTTTTGCGAAGTTGTCATAAAAGAATGTAGCAACTTGGGCGGACTCTGAGGGTTCGCGCCGCGGGAGCCGAGCGTTTCTTGGAGTACGCGCATTGATGATGACACGGCCTGACTCATTGACGCGCAACTGCGCCCTGAGAATCACCTCGATTCGGCGCCGTTGATAGCAGGGACGCTGCGTACAAACGACAGCGAAGACGATAAGGCAACCAGTAGCCGCGGACGCTCTAACAGATAGTCGTTGAGTCGAATCGCGAGCTGTGATAGAAGTAGCCGCCTAAGACTATTCGAATCGCTCAGCGATTGTAGGATCGGCCCATCGGTTGGAGTTTCTAGGTCAGGTTAAGTCATCAAGTTTGCTCTGGGTTTGGTGTGAACTGACGCATTGGACAGGTCTGTGAAAGCGATCGTTAACCCGCGGGAGTTGCCCGCAGTCTGAAACACTCGCGCGGATGGATTGATTCAGAAAGGTGGGAGAAAAGATGGCCAATAAGAAAAAAGAATGGTTAGTGATGATCTACTTGTCCGCCGATAACGACCTGTCAGAAGAAGCGGTCTGGTCTCTACTGGAAGTCCTTCGGGCCGGCCCAAGTGACGAAGTCGGAGTGGTTGTACAGATCGACCCCAGATTCGAGGGTATACGACGGTTCGACTTGGCCAAGCTTTTCGTGGGGGAAGGAAAGAAATTGCGGTCTAACGTTGCGGCCCATCGTGATCAGGTCCGCAGTAAACTGCTCTCACGCGGGCGGCGAGTCCGTGCTCGAGACAATATGGCGACCGTCAAGGCGCTCACGGAGTTCATAATCGAAAGCAAGAGGCCGCCCAATGAGGCGAACCGCCACTTGTTGATATTGTCCGGTCACGGCGGCGGCCCAACCGGCAGCTCTTTTCTGGTAGATCAGTTTCCAGCGCAGGGGGTCAGCATGAGGGGTGTTAGAAAGGCAATCAGGAAGGCGCGCGGAGTGGATGTTGTAGGAATGGACTCTTGCGGGATGGGGATGGCAGAGATCGGAAATCAGTTGAGCGACTGCGCGGAATTTCTCGTCGCTTCTGAAGGCTTCGAGTTGAATACCGGTTGGCCTTATTTTCCGATCATTGAGGCACTGAAAAAGAACCCGGAGATGGATGCTCGAACCCTGGCGGCCACAGTCGTCCAGATCCACACAGACTATTATTCAAACTATCTGATGGCGGGAGTTTCGACGGACATGGCTGCTTGCGATCTCAAGAAAGCGCCGGACCTCACCTCTAGCATTCAAGAGTTGGCGCGGGAATTAACCGGAAATCTCCTGCTGCGACAAAGGTTCTCACACAAAGCCGACTCACCCCGTGATAAAAGAGTCTTCGTTGAGGATTTGCGGCTCGCCAAGCGTTCCGTCGCCGATGCGATCATCCTCGCCCACTGGAGGGCGCAGTCCTATCGGTTTGAGCGCCACACCGACCTCTACGACTTTTGCGACCTTCTCGATGACGGATGTCGGGACGAAGGCGTTAGCGAGGCATGTAAAAAGGTCAAGTCTATTATCAAAGGAAAGAAAACCGATGACGGTACATACGACGGGTACGTCATTAAGTCCTGCCACAGCGGTGTCATGTTTCAGCACTCGCATGGAGTTGCTGTGTATTTCCCGTGGGCGGCAGTCGACAAGGATTATAGTGAGCTTAGACTATCGCGGAAGGCCGGCTGGGATCTTTTCCTGAAGGCTTATGTGAGAAGAACGCGGCGGCGTCCTCGAGATGACTCTGGCGTAGTTGAACTAGTCGCGCAAGCGGATGATAGTGCAAGTGCCATGCGCGATTTTCCGGAACTCGGCACCAAGGATTTCCCGGAACTCGGCACCAAGGATTTCCCGGAACTAAGCACCAAGGATTTCCCGGAACTAGGCACCAGGGATTTTCCGGAGTTAGGTACAAAGGACTTTCCGGAGTTGGGTACGAAGGATTTCCCGGAACTGGGCACCAAAGGGAAAGTGCTCATTCCTGAAATGAAGAATCCACCGGATATCTTCTTTAAAGACCCATGCTGAGACGAACACTCGCCGCAATTGCAGTGCTCTCACTGTTGTCGGAAACGTCAATTGGCTGTTGCTTGTTCTCTAGCGACAGTTTTGTCCTGACCGCCATGAAGGCGGCCCGTCGAAGCGTATTCCACAGCCTTACGCACCGGACGCCGCGGAAACAAGCGGCAACCGCACGGCATGAGATAAGAATCAATGGGGCGAGGCGGTCCACGGAAAGAGAGGGGCGCCGAATCGCAGCGGAGAGGCTTTCCGCGGAGGGAGCCCGACTCCGTGCCGAGGGAACGGCGAAGTCCGCTCGAATAGCCATCAGCAAGTATGAGCAGTCTCTGCCATTTTGGCGGGCGGCCATCGACAAACGCGGGGAGACCCGCGCCTTGATGTACATCGGCGAGATATATCATACGCTCGGCGAGCCGAAGAAAGCGCTCGAGTACTACAACCGCGTCTTACTGCTCAGCCAGGAGGCGGATGATCGCCAGTTAGAATGCGAAGTGCTTAACGATATTGGGTATGTTCAAATCCATCTCGGTGAGACTCAGAAAACCCTCGAGTATTGCACAAGAGCCCTCAAGCTGAGTCAGAACATCGGTGATGCAACGAGCGAAGCGCGGGCGCTCAACAACATTGGAGGGGCTTACTACGCGATCGGCAGCCGACAGAAAGCGCTCGCCTATTACCAGCAGGCATTACCCATTTGGCGTTCTCAGAACAATCCCGCGGGCCAGGCGCAGACGCTATTGAATTTCGCTAATGTTTACTCTGACCTTAGCAATACAGGGCAAGCGTTGGAGTACTACGCGCAGGCGCTTTCATTTTGGCGCGCTGTGAAGGACAAGAGAGGCGAAGCCAGCACGCTTACGGCGATGGGACACCTTCATTCCAGGGTAGGTAAGAAGCAAGAGGCGCTCGATCTTTACGAGCAGGCGAGACATCTTATCCAGTTGGTGGGAGATCGAGTTGAAGAAGCGAGGATACTGAACGGCCTCGCTTATGTTTACAAGGAACTGGGTGAATTGGAAAGCGCTCTCGGGTATTACAATCAAGCATTAAGTCTCTTTCAAGCTACAAACTACAAACGTGGACAAGCCGGATCACTGATTGTAATTGGCGGCCTCTACTACTCAAAGGGAGACTATCAGAAAGCTCTCAACAGTTTTCAGCAGGCGTTGTTGAGGGTTCGGGAATTGAAGGACAGACACTACGAAGCTTACGCGCTCAGGAGTATCGCCGCGCTCTATGATTCCCTCGGAAACAAGAGGCAAGCCCTCGACTACTACAAGCAAGCCCTTCTGTTGCACGACAGCTTGGGCGATCGGCGGGGCGAAGCATATGCGCTCAACGGCGTTGGTAAAGTGTATGACGCTTGGGGTGATACGAAGACGGCTCTTGCATACTACAACGAGTCACTCGTACTCAACAGAGAAACCGCTGACCGTTTTGGAGAGGTATCGACGCTCTTCAACATTGCCCGCCTCGAGCGCGACATTGGCGACCTCACCGACGCCCGCGCTCACATCGACGCCGCCACAAGCAAGGTCGAATTGCTGCGGGCGGGTGTCGCCAGCCAGGAATTGCGTGCGTCTTTCCTTGCCACCGTGCGCCAGAATTTTGAGCTAAGCATTGATCTGCTAATGCTCTCGCACAAGCAGAACCCCTCACAGGGATTCGACGCGAAGGCTTTGAGCACGAGCGAGCAAGCTCGCGCTCGGAGCTTGATGGAAATGCTCGTGGAAGCGCGCGCGGATATTCGACCCGGGGTCGATGCAGCCCTCTTGGAGCGCGAGCGATCGTTGCAACAGTTGCTCAGCACAAAAGCGGAACGCTACAGCCTCTTGCTAGCTGGCAAGCACACTGAAGAACAAGCGAACGCTGCGGCGAAAGAGATTGACTCAACTACAATCGACTTCCAGCAAATACAAGCGCAAATCCGCTTCACCAGCCCGCGGTATGCAGCGCTCACTCAGCCGCAGCCGCTCTCGCTCAAAGGGATTCAGGAACAGGTCCTCGATCCGGACACGCTCCTTTTGGAATACGCGCTGGGTGATCAACGCAGTTATCTCTGGGCAGTCACTTCAGATTCGCTCACCAGCTTCGAGCTTCCAAAGCGGGCAGACATAGAAGCCGCGGCTCGTCGCGTCTATGATTTGCTGACAGCGCAGAATCAGATCGTGAACAGCGAAACAGAGATGCAGAAGGGGAGGCGAGTGGCGCGTGCGGATGCCGACTACTGGAAAGCAATTGCGGCTTTGAGTCAGATGGTGATTGGCCCTGTAGCCTCGCAACTCGGAACGAAGAGACTGCTGATCGTAGCCGACGGCGCCTTGCAATACATCCCGTTCGGCGCCTTACCTGCGCCGACTCCGATGGGGATGGCAGTTTCGGCGCGGGCGTTAGCAAAGCAGGATATGGACGAAGCCCCGACCCCCAGTTCGCGACCCCTGATCGTGGAACACGAGATCGTGAGCCTGCCGTCGGCGTCGACGCTTGCGGTGATGCGGCGCGAATTGGCTAACCGAAAGCCGGCTCCAAAGGCGGTCGCCGTCCTCGCGGATCCTGTCTTCAGCCGCTTTGATCCGAGGGTCAACTCATCGCAGGGCGGCGCTTCTCGTCAGGGTGGTGTCTCCACGGCGAGGGGCTTCGAGCGCGCGATCAAAGAAGTGCGCGTCTCGCGAAAAAGAAGCGGCGTCGCCCGGCTTCCGTTTTCCCGAACTGAAGCGGCGGCCATCAAGGCGGCTGCTCCAGCGGGTCAATCCATGGAAGCCGTCGACTTCGACGCCAGCCGCGCTACGGCGACGAGCGAAGAGCTTAGTCAATACCGCATTATTCACTTTGCCACCCATGGCCTCCTCAACAGCCAACATCCCCAGCTGTCGGGAATGGTCTTCTCGCTCGTTGATCGTCACGGCAAGTCTCAGAATGGCTTCCTTCGCCTCCACGAAGTGTATAATCTCAACCTTCCTGCGGAGCTGGTAGTCTTGAGCGCGTGTCAGACGGGATTGGGCAAAGATGTGAAAGGCGAAGGCCTGGTTGGTCTCACACGCGGATTTATGTATGCTGGCGCGGCGCGAGTGGTTGCGAGCCTATGGCAGGTGGACGACTCGGCAACAGCGGAGTTGATGAAGCGGTTTTACGCGAAGATGCTTGGGGACGGCTTGCGTCCGGCGGCGGCTTTGAGAGATGCTCAGGTTGAAATGTGGAAGCAGAAGCGATGGCAGACACCCTACTACTGGGCGGGCTTCATGCTTCAAGGCGAGTGGAGATAGATCTGCGAGAGAGTCGAATAAAGAAGCATCTTTGCCTGGCCGCGCTTTCGCTAAGGGGAGAATCAGATAAGCAAGTGGGATCTCGATCAGGAGACCTTCGATAAGCTTCTCGCGCACTTTGACCCGGACACCAACCGCGCGGGAGAGAAGTATGAGTCTGTTCGCAATGGGATCATAAAGTACTTCGAATGCCGCGGCTGCGGTCCGGCGCTCGAGCTGGCCGATGAGACAATGGATCGCGCGGCGCGCAGGATCGTCGATGGAGTGCAAATCCACGAGCGCAGCTTCTCGGCTTACTTTTACGGCGTGGCTCGGAATGTTTTTCACGAGCATTTGCGCAGTCCCGATCGAAACCAATCGCCGATTGAATTGCTACCGCCGCATCAACACCCTTCCGAGGACCCGGCTGAGTTAAGCCGGCGCCGGTCCGAGTATGTCGAACTGGAAAGACGGCTGGCGTGCCTTGAATCGTGCATCGAGCAGCTTGCGCCGGAGGCGCGCGGAATGATGTTGACTTACTATCAGGGGAAAGAGCGCGTGCGGATAAACAACCGAAAACTACTGGCTGAGACGCTCGGTGTGCCGATGAACGGCCTACGGATCCGCGTTCATCGCCTCAGAGAAAAGCTCGAAGCATGTCTGGTGGACTGCCTGGCCGAGACCCCAGCCGGGTGAAATAAAAATGGCGCTTTTGGCACTAACAAGTAGGGGGAACTTGAAACAGGCAGATGACAACGATGAATTGCTAGTCCAGTACTTGCTCGGTGAATTAGGCGAGGAAGGGCAGGAAGCCGTTGAAAAGCGGTACATCAGCGACCCTGAGTTTTACGAACAGCTTCTGGTTGTCGAAGATGATCTGATTGACGCATATACGCGCGGTGAGCTTCGCCAGTCCCGGCGGAAGAACTTCGAGAACCATTTCCTTTGCTCGCCTGATCGTCGCGCACGAGTCGGGTTTGCCGACGCCTGGACAGCGTACCTCGGGCGGCAGTCAGAAGCTGGGGCCGTCGCACAGCGCCCGTCGCGCCCGCGATCGCTGCTCGAGTCTCTTAGGATTGGCCATTGGCCCGCGACGCTTCGTGTCGCAGCCGCTATCCTGGTGCTGCTTGTCGGCGCGTCGCTGATAGCCGAAACGATCAGACTGAGGAATCGAGTTAACCAGGCTGAATCGCAGAGGGCGACGCTCGAAGAAGAGCAGCGTGCGCTCGAGCAGCAAATGGAGGCAGAGCGTCGCCACAGCCAGGAGCTTTCATCGCAACTCGAGCGTGAACGCAATGCGCGCGATCAACAAACGACCAATCAGACCAATCCCGACCAGACAGCTTCGGGCATCATCTCACTTGTGCTTACGCCTGGACTCGTCAGGGGCACAGCCGCCGCGAAGAGACTTGTCATCCCACTCGATGCGCGTCTGGTTACGTTGCAGATCAACGTTAGAGGGAACGACTATAAGAGCTATCGCGCAGTCATTCGAACCGTCGAGGGACGCGAAGTCTGGAGCAAGTCGGACTTGAAAGCGCAGCCGAAAGGCAACGGCAGGGTCGTTGTCTTGAGGCTGCCTCCGAGCGCGTTGGCGACCGAAGACTATATCCTGACGCTCAGCGGAGTAGATGTCGCTGGCGCGGCCGAGGTCATTGACGAGTATTCCTTCAGCGCTTCGAAAAAATAGGATCGAACAAACCCGCGCCTGGGAGGGCAGGCATCCTTGCCTGCTTGGAATTTCGCTAGAGGAGGCAGGCAGGGATGCCTGCCTCCCAGGGCCAGCGCGACGCAATTTGCCTTTTGTTTCCTGCCTTCCTATAATCTGACTCTCTCAAAGAGCCTGGATTAACGCGCCCATTCGATGAGAGCCAGTCGTAGCCTTCTGCCAACTACGCGGAGGATCGATGCTAGTTCCAAAGGTTCAACTGATACCGTCGCCCGAGCAGGTCACCGATCTGCTGCGAGAGACCGGGGCGTTGCGAGAAGGCCACTTCGAGTTCCCCACTGGCCAGCACTCCACTCACTACTTCCAGATGCCGCTGGCCATGCGCTACCACGGTAACGCGCGGGTCTTGAACGTTGCATTATCGCGGCTGTTTCGCCGGGAGCCGGAAGTACTGGCGGCGCTTCCAGGCTGCGCGATCGTAGCTCCCGCGGCCGGAGGCATACCGGTAGCTTTTGGCGTCCGTGAAGCGTTAAATGCTGATCAAATCTTCTGGGCCGAGAAGGACGACGGGCGTTATTATTTTCGCCAGTATCTGGATTGTGAGGGAATAAGGTGCATTCTCGTCGACGATATCGTACGGTCGGGCAAAGTCATCAGTTGTATGGTCGAACTGATACGAGACGCGGGAGCGGAAGTGGTCGCGATCGGTTCGCTAGTGCACTTCAAGGACGCGCACGTCGATACAGGAGATATACCTTATTATTCGCTTCTTGAGGTTGGCACTCATTTCTATGACCCGGAAGTGTGCCCGTTGTGCAAGACCGGCGCACCGCTCCACTCGGTTTGGGCGTAGAACAACGTCAACGATTTTTTTTAACAAAGGAAACAATATGAGCAAACTTGTAAAGCAGGACCAGTTTGGCCGAACACGTTACGGGGCTTCGGCCGCGCTTCTTCTTCTGATGATCTCAGCCGCATCGCTTGCGCAAACTTCTCATCTGGCTCCGACATCTCCCGCCCAACCTGCACTAAGCTTGAGCCGCGTCCCAACCTTGGCCGGCGCGCCCGCCACAGAAGCTGGGGCCGCGGCGACTCAGGACGCGGCCATCGCGGACAAATATGCAACGGTGTTCGGCGCAAAGATTCACTATCTCGAGGCAGGCAGCGGGCCGGTTGTGATTCTGCTTCACGGGCTCGGCGGGAGCACGGCAAACTGGGCGCCGACGATTGCGCCGCTCGCGCAAAAGTATCGAGTGATCGTGCCCGACCAGATCGGTTTCGGTAAATCGGACAAGCCGATGCTGAACTACCGCGTGGGCACGCTTGTCGACTTTCTCGATGGCTTCTATAAGCAGGTTGGCATTCAGAAGGCGTCGCTTGTGGGCAACTCGCTGGGCGGATTCACGGCGGCCGCTTTTGCCATTGCTTATCCGGAAAAAGTGGACAAGCTGGTGCTGGTCGATGCGGCCGGTTTTGCGATCACCGGTGATCTGGATCCAAAAGTCCTCAAGGGCTTGAACGCTTCGACGCGGCAACAGGTAAGGGATCTCATATCGCTTGTCTTCTACAACAAGGCCCCCTTCAGCAGCGATATGGCAGTTGATGCATTCCTGGCGAGCAGGGTGACCGCCGGCGATGGGTATACGATTTCGCGGTTCATCGACTCGATCGCGCACGGCGAAGATATGCTCGACGGCAAGCTCGGCGCGATCAAGCATCCGACGCTGATCATCTGGGGAAGAGAAGACGGGCTAACGCAGCTTGCGATGGGCCAGCGCTTCAACAAAGAGATAGCCGGCTCGCAGCTTTTTATCATAGAGAAGTGCGGCCACGTTCCACAGCTCGAAAAGGCCGCGGAGTTCAACGCCGCGCTTATGAAGTTCCTGGGCGGCGCTGACGCCGCGAGCAAGTAATCCGGCCGCGAGTTCTCGCTTTTTGCTTGCAAGCTACCGGCAAGTGCAGTAATGAGGAATCTCTTGTTTAGCATTGCTTAGTTGCGTTTAATGGAAATCCGACGCGCGCCAGCAGCACGGTTAACCGCGCATCAGATCGCAGGCCGTCCAGTAGCGGATCAACTTTGAGACATATCATGCCCAGATCTCGGTCCTCATAGGCTCGTTCCAGATATTGGATGGCGCGGTCATTCTCGCCGAGCTGCGCATAGCATTGTGCTAAATAGTAGCTCGATACCTTCATTGCCTTCGACTTCTCAAGAGTCGTGGCGATTACCACCTGCCACCAGCCCCTCGGCCCCGACGCCGCATACGCTTCGCCCAGGCTCGCATTAGTCCTCCGTCTTTCTTCAGACCAAGACTCTGTGTTGATCAAAACCGGTGACATCGCTTCATCATACATACCGCTTGCGACATAAGCCTGCCATCTAATGGCACCAGGGAGATAGAAGTTCGGATCCATCTCCAGTGTCTTGCTTAGCTCTTCTATCGCTTCGTCGTATCTATGAGCTAGATAGAGAATCCATCCCAGGTTGGCATTGATAATAAGCGAATGAGGATCCAGGTCCTGCGCTCGTTTCATCTCTTCAAGGGCTTCATCAAATCGCCCCATCGCCGCCAGGTACTCGGAATACCAGTGATGAGCGGTGGCATAGTTGGGTTTTAACTCAATTCCTCGCTCGAAATGCCGCTCGGCCCCTAACCAGTCCCAATCGCAATACATCTTAGCGTAAGCAAGTGAAATGTGAGCCTCGGCCAGCGTTTCATCAATTGACACCGCCTCTGTCGCCTCTGCTTTCGCTTTCAGGAACGCTTCCCGCGGTGAAGAGATGCCGAAGATGCCTAGCAATACGTGAGAGTCAGCCAGCCCCGACTTAGCGAGCGTGTAGCCCGCATCTTTCTCTATTGCCTCCCCAAAGTACTTAATGGCTTTCTTTAATCCTTCTTCAGTTCTCGTATTCAAGAAATAGCGGCCCTTTATGTATGCCTGCTGCGCCTCTGTGTTTTCCGTGTAGTGTTTCGTCAGCAGCGATTCGCCGCCGGTCAGGTCCACACCCAGGACTCGCACCATCTGTTTGGAGATCGCATCCTGTACATCAAATATTTTCGAATACTTCCCGTCGAAAGTACCCGCCCATATCAACTCTCCGCAGCGTGACTTGTACGGTTACTGACTCAGCTAACTTGACGTCCGCGTGCAGCTTCACGGTGACAGTGACTGCTCCACAGCTCACCGCGCTTGGCCCAGCCAAGGTCTGGATAGGTCTGAAAAACAGCGACGACGTAGGAACGAAGTTCGACCTGCTGGCCGAAGTGATGAGAAACGGCGTAGTGATAGGTTCGGGTCAGCTCAACGCTGTGCCCGGGGGCAGTAGCGGCTTCAACAATGCGATTCTGGACACGATCAACCTGGCGTTGTCTTCGCCCTCTGATTTCTGCTCAGGCGACACGTTGAGCTTGCGCCTGTCGGTACGCGTTGCTGCCAGCAGCGGTCACTTTAGCGGCACGGCCAGGCTGTGGTACAACGATTCTGCTGCCAACAGCCGGTTCACGGCCACGGTTGGAGGAACGACAGCCGACTATTTCCTGTTGAATGGCTTTACGTTGGGTACATCCGCTGGGCCGGGACCGAAAAAGACGATAGACGTATTAGTAAACCGTAACGCGCGTGGAAATCCATTCAAACCGTTCGGGACGTGGACCAAGACGTTCTGATCACAGAACGAAATCGCGGCTGCTCAGGATCATTACCCGAGCAGCCGCGTTTCATTGTCGATCGAGCAGAGCTGAACAGGCCGGAGATGAACTACAGCGATAGAGCCGGCTAATGTCTCGGCAACAGGACGGTCCGCTCGATCTCGAAGACCTTCTGATCAAACTTACCTTCGAACAAATCCAGGCCCGCGGCCAGCAATGTCGCGGGCCTTTCGTTCTTCACCCCTACAAGTTTGAATCGCACGATGCCGCTTCGCTCGTCACGTTCCTGCTTTTCGATCACGCGCGATGCGGCGTAGAGCGTGTCTCCCGCTAGCACCGGATTCGGATGGCTGCCTTTGTCGTAGTCCAACTCCCACAACGCATTCGCAGTTGTGTCGCGGCTCGCAAGCGAAGCCGCCCACGCGAAGACCAGCCCGCCTTCGACAACGCGAGTCTTCGTGAAGCTGTGCTCGCGGCAGTAGACTTCGTCGAAGTGCAGCGGGTGGCTGTTGCGAGTCAAGATTGTCAACTGCATGTGCTCGCTCTCGCCGACCGTGTGCCCGATGCTGTGAAGTATCACGTCTCCGGGTTCAAAGTCTTCGAATAAGCCTCGCGGCCGCCCGGGCCAGGCAGGAGCCTTGATCTCGCCGGCGAGTTCTTGTGGCGCAGACTTCAGTCTGTGTTCCTTGCTATCCGCTTCAGAGCTTGCAAAATCGGTGCCTGACTCGGTTGTCTCAGGTGTAGCTTGGACTGCGTCGGGATGCGCGCGGCCTTCGAGCTTGCCGATTGGGATGAGAGCCTTGCGCTCGAAAGTTACGACCGCGACTCCGTCTTGATTGACCCCGGTGGTTCGAAGATGCACCACTCCGCGATCGGGCTTCGATTCAGACACTCGCACGCCGAGGATTTCCGAATACACCGAAAGCGTATCTCCCGAGTAAGCGGCGTTGGGAAACGTCAAATCAATGTAAGCCAGATGCGCGATCGCTTGTTCAGAAATATCGTGCACGGTGAAACTCAAAGCGAGGTTCAACAGCACGAGGGGATGGACTACACGATCGTGGAAGCCGAGGTCTCGAGCAAAGCGGCGGCTTGAGTAGAGCGGATTCGGATCGAGAAACGAGGCCGCGAACATCGCGAGCATCCCGTCGTCAATGGTAACTTCCCAGGGGTGATGATAGACGTCGCCGACCTGAAAGTCGTCAAGCAGCCTGCCATATTTCGGTTCGACGGTTCTGAGCTTCAACGATCCCATCGCTGGCCTCTAACACGGCGCGGCTGTTCCAAAGATGTTGAATCTGCGTGTGTGTGACTGCTTTGAAAGCGGATACCTTTTCATCGTGGCTCATTGACTCGACAAAACAATATGCTCATTCGTCTCGATCAGAAGTCTCGTTCCAACTTCGGCCATTTGATCAAAGAGCCGCATTCGCTCGCTTACTCGTGCAGGCAAGGGGACGCTAACAATCGTGCGATTGTCTTGTCTCGCTATCACTCGTGCCGCCCCTTTCGCTAAAGGATAGATCTCTTCCAACGCAGTGAGATATTCGGCTATGGCGTCTCGGCGGACTTCTTTTGCGGCGCGCCTCATTTCTTGATTGGTCTTTCGGCTCATACTGTCTCTCCTAACGCCTTCTTGATCGCCGCTAAGAATCTATGCGCTCGCTCATACGCGCGTTTCGCTTCTCTTGCTGTTACCGACTGTGGTTTGTAATCCGCCAGGTGTCGGAGTTCAATCAGGTCCATAGGAATACGTCCCAGTTCAGATGGTAGCAATTTCTTCCGCATAATCAATTGCCGGTTGAGCTCCGCTTGCACCTGACCGTGCTGCCACTCATTATCCATAGCGCGAATGGTGGTTAGTTTGATGAGCGCCGCGATGCTTGCTAAGAAGACCGCATAGTAAGCGCGACTCGCACACACGTTGTATTTCTTACTCCGCAACGCCAAGCCAGCGATCTCAAGATTCTCTTTGCCCTTTCGCTAATAGTCTTCCCATTCCATGAGAGGCCCTTAGGCGGGAATGTGCGTCGTCTCGCAGCGGTTCCGAGCGCGCACCTTCTTATTTCTTCAGTGCAGCAAGGTCCGCGACGGATTGCTTGATCAATTGTTTCAGCGTTGGCAAATCTACGTCCTCGAGCTTCTTAATGTACAAGCAAGACTTTCCCGTCTTGTGCTTTCCAAGCTTCTTCATCAGCGCCGGGTAACGCTCGAGTCCCCCCATGATGTACAAGGTCAGGTCTTGTTTGCGCGGCGAGAAGCCTGTCAGGAACCACTCCAACTCGCGCCCACTTTCGTACTTGTACTGATGACGGCCAAAGCCGACTATGCTCGTTCCCCACATTGCCGGCTCAGATTTGGTCGCCGCTTTCATGATTTCCAAGACGCGGAAGCAGTCCTTGCGCCGCTGTTCATCGGCGACGCTGTTTAGGAACTTCTCGACGCTCGCGGTGTTCTTTCTTGTTTTGAGTTCGGCCATTGCTAATACCCCCCCGGGGATCTTCACCGCGCTGCCGTCTTCTGAGACAACAGGTTCGCCATAGTCTCGTGATGGTAACTCTTCGCCAGGTCGAGAGCCGTCAGACCCTCCTTGGTCTTCGCGTTCAGGTCGGCGCCTGCGGCTATCAGCTTCTCAAGCACCACCGTTTCGCCGAAGTCTATCGAGGCCGCGTACAGCAGAGGCGTCATCCCAAGGTTGTCCACGTGGTTCACCTTCGCGCCCCGCTTGAGCAGCACGTCAACCGTGGCTGCATGATTACCGATCGCCGCAGACCCCAGGACCGAGATTCTGTCACTGTCCAGTTCATTCGGGTCCGCGCCCTTTCCGATCAGGTAATCAACCAATGTCGCGTCGTCTTCGAATGTCGCGAAGCTCAAAGGGCTCGTGAAGAAAGTGCCAAGCACTTTCATTCTGTCTTGGAGCCTGGCCCCTGCGTCAAGCAGCGCGCCGACAGTTTGGAGATCACCGGCCATAACGGCAAAGAACAGGGCGCTAGCGTCGTTACGGACCTCGACTCCTTTGTCCGCGTTCGGCTTGGCGCCTTTCTTCAGCAGCAGCCGGACGACCTCCGAGTTGCCTCGGTACCGCGCGGCGACCATCAGCGGCGTGAGGCCCGTCGCAGCGCGGGCATTCACGTCTGCACCGCGATCGAGAAGAAGTTTCACCTTCTCGAGATTGCTAGCCGCAAGCATCAGCGCTGTAGTCCCCTCGGCAGTCTTGGCGTCGGGTTTCATTCCTCCGTCGAGAAGTTTCTTCAGATCGGCGGCGCTGCCGGTCAGCGCGACCTTCACCCACTCGGCTTGCTCGGTGGGCTGGAGGGCAGCCAGCGCGGGCCTTATCGAGTCTTTTCCTGCTCGCGACGGGATCGCTTGCATCAATGCGGCAGCGGCCCAGGTCGTTCCCATAATCGAGATGAACTGGTCGTGCTGAAACGGAGGAAACTCCACGTTCATGAACGGCGGGCTCACGGGCGCGGGTGGATGAAGACGCGATTTGATTCGCCATGAGCCGTCCGCTTCCTGGGTTTTCAAAAGGAAGCTCACACCGCGCTGATATGAAGCGTCGTTAGTCGGGAGCCCGGCCGCTTTGTGCAAGGCGAACAAGACCTCGCCGGTCGCATATGCGTCGCTGGCCAACGTGGGCAACTGGGCCCACCCGCCATCTGCGCGCTGCTCGGCCACAAGTTGACGCGCGGCTTTCTGTCGAGCCTTCTCGTCCGCGCCCGTCCAAAGCAGGCCAAGTAACCTAAAAGTTGCGTCCTCAGTTGTTCGAGGTTGCGACTTGAGCAGCCACTCTCGGGCTCGACGCACTCGTGCTTCCTTCTCTTCCTTGAACTGTTCGGGCAGATAACGTGTCAGGGCCTGGGCGCAGACCGCGGTGGCCGTGAATCGGCTGTGGGATTGTGGCGGCCGGTTGTCCATTGTGGGCCAACTGCCATCGGCGTGTTGGCGCGAGGCGATGAACTGGGCGGAAGCCGCTGTCGCGAGGCTTGCGCCGACACCGGCTACGTCGGCGGCGTATAGCGCCCAGCCATCGAATAACACGTCTATGTAATCGTACCCCTGGACCTGCGAATCAAGATCTTTTAGATATGCGAAGGCCGACGCGGTCGTGTCCCGCGCTATTGTCTCATCAAGAGGCACTCCGCGCTCGCGAGCCAGCTTGATCGGGATTTCGGTAAGCAGTTGGTGATGGCAGGAAGTGCAAACCTGCTTCTTGTACCAGACGACCTGCGAGTGCTGGACGAGCTTGAGGGCTTTTGCGGAGGCCGCGCGTAGCCCAGCCTCCTCGAGCTTTAGCTTTGTCGCGGGTTGATCTGAATCGACAGCGCCGGATACTGAGCCGGCCGCCTGAAACGCGTACTGAGGCGTTGTCTGCATTTGAGACTCTCGTTCGAACCCGAAGAAGATCACGAGTGATGTGAAGCCAAGTAGCAATAGTCTTTTCATTGAAGCACCTCCTATTAACAGATCATCAACCGCTTTGCGAGAGCGTCATCCAACCGCCCCATCGCGTAAGCCTTCTTCAACGTGTTTCGATTCATGCGATCCGTAGCGCGATCGGCCATCTTGCCGTCAATCATCGTAGCCCCTCGACCCGACGCTTCGGCTTCGAGAAACCGGGTTGCATTGTTGATCGCGCGTTCGATCTCATCATCCGGCGTCTGGAAGATCTCGACCGCCATCGCGGTCTGATCAGGAATGCCGGTCCACTTGCCGGCGAATCCGAAATCGCGCGCCAGCAGCGCGTCGCGGCGAAACTCTTCCATCGCTGCGCGGCGTTCTTCGTCGCTCTTGTCGCGAGTCGGGTAGTTCGTAGTCATCTCGGCGATCGCCGGTATCCCGGCCGACGCGGCGGCCTTCACGATGCGCCCCCGAGCTTGCGCTATCAGCGGATGATCCGCCCGGTAACTCGAAGCTCCCATGCCCAGGCTCGCCCAGTAGTCATACGACCCAAAGACCAATCCGGCCAGCCGCCGCGACGAGCGCGCTATCTCGAAGACGTTCTCTTCCGCCGACGCCGACTCGATCAACGGTTCGATTCGTATGCCGCCATGCGGAAGTCCAAGCGCTTCTTCCAAGGCGGTCAGCGTCTCGTCGATCGAGCGAACTTCATCGGCGCTTTCGATCTTGGGGTAGATCAAACCGTCGAGTTTCGAGCCTGCGCCTTCCACGATCGTCGCGATATCTTCGAACGCCGGATCAAGCTCGAGTCCACGAGGGCGAAAAAATCGAAGCCGCGTTCCCCAGTCCAGCTCATTGAAAGCGCGAATGACGTTGACTCGTCCCTGTTCGAGCAGCTCCGAGTTGTCACGGGGGATCGAGTCTTCCAGATCGAGCATCACCAGGTTGGCTTTGGACTTCGTGACCGCGCTCTCGACGTACTTCCACACAGTGGCCGGCGTCGTGAGATGAGCCATCTGCAGGAGGTACTTAGGCTCGAGATCGATCGTCTGATCGCGGTACTGATCGATCAAACGATTGTTTCGTGCAGCGGACGCCGCGGTGATTTCTTCAACTGCCATCGGTTTGGAACCTGACACTAATTGCGCATAGCGCGAATCATCACCAGTCTTGATTGTGATGATTCGCGCTACCGGCGGTTGGTGGCCTTATTTTCCGGCGCGGCCGTTGGGCTTGTGATAGTTCGGATAAGGCGGACGCGTGCGAGTGGGCGGCGGGTTCTTACTCAGCGCGCTCAGCACAACTTCGACCGCCTTCTCGAGTTGCGGGTCTCGCCCCGCGCGCCACGCCATCGGGTCGAACTCGACTTCGATGTCGGGAGTGACGCCGGCATTCTCGACATCCCACTTGCCTTCGGGACTCCAAAAAGCGACACGGGGCGCGGTCACCTGGCCGCCGTCGATTAGCGTGGGATAGTCATAGATACCGACGAGCCCGCCCCAGGTACGTTTGCCGATCAGAGGCCCGACGCCCGCCCTGCGAAAGTACCACGGCATAGCGTCGCCGCCGCTGCCTGCGTACTCGTTGATGATCATCGCCTTCGGTCCGTAGATCGAGCCGACCGGTGTGGTGAAGTCCTCGCCTTCGCGCGTTGCCCAGTAGCTCAGCAAGGGGCGGCGCATGTAGTCGATGATGTAGTCGGCAGCGGTGCCGCCGCCGTTGAACCGCTCGTCGATCACCGCGCCCTGCTTATCTATCTGAGCGAAGTAGTAACGGTTGAAGTTGGTGAAGCCGCCACCCCCAGTGTCGGGCAGATACACATACGCGAGCTTGCCGCCGCTCATCTGATCGACCTTGCGCCGGTTGTCTTCGATCCAGGCGAGGTTCCTCAATCCCTGTTCACCCTCGACTGGAACTACGGTGACCTCGCGCGAGTTTGCGCCGTTGGGGTCCGAGCCGACTTTGATGACCACCGACTTGCCGGCGGCGCCTTCGAAGAAGCTGTAGACGCTATCGCTTGCTCGAAGCTCGCGTCCGTTGACCGCCAGCAGGTATTCGCCGGCGGCGACGTTCACCCCGGGCTGAGTCAGCGGCGCGCGAAGCTGCGGGTTCCAGTTCTCGCCGTTGTAGACTCGCGCGAATCGGTAGCGGCCGTTCTCAATCTTGAAATCCGCGCCCAGCAACCCGCCCTTCACTTTCTTTACCTCGGGTGCATCCCCGCCCCCCACGTAAAGGTGTCCGACCGTAAGCTCGCCGAGCATCTCGGAGAACAGATAGTTAAGATCGGCGCGATGAGCCAGGCTGGCCAGGTAGGGCGCGTACGCGGTTTCGGTCGCTTTCAGATCGAGGCCGTGATAGCCCGGATCGTAGAAGAAGTCGCGCTCGATGCGCCACACCTCGCGATACATCTGATTCCATTCGGCGCGCGGGTCGACCCAGACTTCCATCTCGTCGGTCTTGAGCATGCCTTCGCCGGGCTTGAGCGGTTGAGCCGTCGAAGCGATGAACCAGCCAGCTCCTTGTCTGAAGAGCATCTTCTCGCCGTTGGCGGACACGTCGAAGGCGGAGACTCCTTCAAGGACTTTGTCGGTCTTGCGCTTTTCGAGATCGAACTTGTGAACGATTGCCGCGGAGCTGACGCCTGGAACTCGCTGGGCTTCCAGAATGTAAAGCGTGCCGGCCTTGCCGACGCTGGTGCCTACATAGTTTCGCGCGGGAAGCGGAAGCGCAAGAATTCGCTGGCCGATGTTGTCGAAGTCGATCGAGACGGCGACCGCTTCTTTCTTGTCAGCCGGCTTATCGGCTGGCGTTGCGGGCGCGGCTGGCGTTGCGGGCGGGGCTGCGCCGGCGGCCGGCGGCGTCTCCGCAGGTTTCTTCTCATCTTGAACCTTCTCTTCGTCGCTTTCCGGAGCGAGCGGCGAAGGGAGGTCCCGCCGAAGCACGATCACGTAGACGCTGCGAGTAACCTCGTGGCTGAAGCTGGACATGTCCAGCCATCCGGTCGTCGGGCCGGCATCGGTGCTGGCCGTGAAATAGACGTACTTGCCGCCCTTGTCGAACGTGGCGAAGCGCGCGTCGCTCAAACCGTCAGTTACCTGCGTGCTCTTCCCGGTTTCGAGCGAGTAAACACAAACGACGCCAAGTCGATTCTTGAGCTGCCTGGTGTAGGTCACCCATCGGCTGTCGGGGGACCACGACGGATCAAAAACGCGCCAGGGGTTTTCATAAGTCGTGGTGTCCACTTTTACCGGCGCGCCTTTGTCGATATCGACGTACCAGAGGTTCAGGCGCTTATCGGTGTAGACGATCTTTTTGCTATCGGGCGACCAAAGCGGTGAGTAATAAAACGAAGGCGGATTGCCTAGATTGATCTTCTTCGGCTCACCCATGCCGTTCTGATCACGAAGGTGAAGCGCATACTCGCCCGACTCATCCGAGAAGTAAGCGATCCACTTTCCATCGGGTGACCACGACGGGTCCCGTTCGGCGGCGCCCGGCGTCCTGGTCAGGTTGCGCGCGTTGCCTTTCTCGGCCGGCACGGTCAGGATTTCGCCGCGAGCTTCGAACACGGCTCGCGCGCCGGTCGGAGAAAGCGTCGCGTTGAGGATGCGGCTCGCCACTTTTTCGAAGCGCGGACGCACCGAGGCCATGTCGCCCGCGGCTCTAAGATCGAGCTTGTGAGTCTTGTCAGTCTTGAGGTCGAGCACGTGGAGCGCGCCGAACTGCTCGTAGACTATCGCGCCGGGTCCTGCGGTGGCCGACTTGATATCGAGCCCATCATTGCGAACGACTTGAGAGACTTTCCTGGAAGCCGTGTCGTAGGCAAACAACGTTACCGCACCGTTGCGATCCGACAGGAAGTAGACTTTTCCTTCGACCCACATCGGGTTGAAGTCGTTTGAATTGTCACGCGGAACTTTCTCGACGCTCGAATCCGCAAGCTTTGCCAGCCAGACCGCTGTAGTCTGGCCGCCTCGATAGCGCTTCCACGCGGTGAATGCGCGCGGCAGTGGACAGTAAGCCAGCCGCGAGCCGTCGGCCGAGAAGGAGCCTTCGAAGGCCATCGGCAGGGGAACTTCAACCGGAAAGCCGCCGTCGGTCGAGATAGTGAACAGGCGCGCGAACCGCGAGTAACTATTCCGCCCCGAGCCGAAGAGGACGCTCTTGCCGTCGGTTGTCCAGCCCGCGACAATGTCGGCACCCGGATGATAAGTCAGCCGCCGCGGGACTCCGCCCGCAGCCGGGACTACATATGCGTCGATGTTGCCGTCATACTCGCCGGTGAAGGCGATCATCGACCCGTCGGGCGAGAAGATCGGGTTAGTCTCTATGCCGGTGCCGGTCGTCAGACGTTTAGCGTCTCCGCCTTCGCGTGGGGCTATCCACAAATCTCCGGCGCAGACAAATGCGACTTGAGTGCGGCTTATGGTTGGCTTCTGAAGCAACAGCGGCTTCTCAGCTTGCGCAAGCGCGCCGGTTGCAAGAACGAACGCGACCGCGAGTATTCCCAGGGCTCTTTTCATTTGATTAGGCTCCTATAAGCGTTAACTGAGAGGGAAGAGAAGTATCCGGCAAGAGCGCGAGTTATTCAACCTGACGGGTTTCGCGGGGTCCGCGTCAGGTTTTCGCGCATCACAGTCTCTGTCAGAGGTGATGCGCGA
Organism: Acidobacteriota bacterium; assembly: GCA_038040445.1. Classification (NCBI taxonomy): domain Bacteria; kingdom Pseudomonadati; phylum Acidobacteriota; class Blastocatellia; genus Candidatus Onstottus; species Candidatus Onstottus frigus. The sequence continues at coordinate 184,496 of JBBPIG010000009.1, forward strand.
AAACCCAACGCGCGCCCTAGGCGCCCTGCGGCCTTGCGAGGCCAAGGCATACCTTGCTAAAACAAACTGCCCTGTACGGCCTCAGGCTGCTTGAGCCGCGCGTGTTCCTCGAGCCAATCCCCGAGCGACGACGGCGAATCGCTAAACGAATCCGGGAAGGGAAGCGCGCCGCGTTTGATCAGCAAACGATTGCCATCGGGCGCGTCAGGACCCTCGACTACGAACACAGGAACCATTGCGGCCTTCAAGGCTTCTTCGGCGCCTGCCCACGTGCCGCCTTTTTCGGCATCGCTGGCGATCACCAGCGCGAAGTCCGACAGCGCATAGATCAGCTTGTTGCGGGCCATCGCCGTGCCGACGTTGAAACTCGCCTGCGGAGAGTAGGGCGTCGCGAGCACGAGCTGTCCCTCTTCCATAGCCGTTCGAGCGTCGGCGGCTCGGATAGCTTTTTCGAGGCTGTCGGCGAGCAAGCCGGCCGCGCTGCCGCCTGCCGCGAGCGCCGCGCCCATCGCGGTCTTGTCCACGCCGCGCGCGCCGCCGGAGTAAACCGTCAGATTCGATTCGGCGCACGCGTTGCCGATGAACTCGGTCAACGCGAAGCCACGCTGATCGATGTTCCGGGAGCCAACTACCGCCAGCCCGCGACGATTCAACAGCCGCGCGCTTCCGGCGCCGTAGAGCATCACCGGCGCCGCGCCCCTCAATCGCTCGGTGAGCCGGGGCGGATAGTCTTCGTCAAATCGCGTGATGATCCAGATGCCAAGCTCCGCCAGCCGTTCGATCTCCTGCTCCATCGCTTCGACCCGGTCAAGCAAGCTGGCAAGCCGCGCGGCTTCGTCTTCGCCGGTCTGAAGAGTCGATTTGATCTGCTGGGCGGTTAAACCCGGCAGTCCCGCCACGTTAAAAGAGTTGGCTGCGAGCTTCTGTTCCAGTTGATTCCATTCTCGCGCGCTGAGTGGTTTCGCGTCGGGCTCGTCGGGCAGACCGAGGTGCGAACATAGCAGGAAGAGTGCGAATGAATCGTTACTAAGTTTCATGGTCAAGTCTTGCGTGCTGTTGCGCGAGCCAAGGTAAACGGATGAACCACGCCGCTGCCTTTGTTTCTCAGCAGCCATCCGGCGAGCGTCAACGTCCAGCCCGAATCGACTATGTCATCAATCAACAGGACTGCGCCGCTCGGAACGTCTTCGATCGTGGTGAGTGTACCCGCGATGTTGCGCGCTTGCATCGAGCTGTTGGCCATCAACTTTTGTTCGGGCGCTTCCGACGTTCGGACGAGCGCAGCGACGAACGGAATGCCAAGCGAACGGGCCAACCGCGCGGCGAAATCATACACCAGCCCCGGATGGCGTCGCGAGGGTATTGCCGTGACCCAATCAGGAAACGGCTCAGGCTGCCATCGCTCGCGAATCAATAGCGCGGATGCGTCCACCATCTGGTCGTCGAATTTACCGCGTTCATACTTGCCTTCGCGCACCAGCCGGCCCCATCCGGCGTCGCCGTAGTAACAAAGCGAGCGGCCCGGCGCGTTGCGCATTTCAGCAGGGATGACCGACGTCTCCGAGAGAGACATATCCAGAGGCCAGCGCTTCTTCGGTTCGAGCACTATATCGACTCGTCCAAGAAACTCGGCGGCTTGCCGGACCAATTCAGTTGACGTTTCGGCGCGAAAGCCTCGCCCCTGACAATTGGCGCACACGCCGCAAGTCTTTGCGTCGGGATCGTCCAGCGCGCGGGCGAGGAATTCCATCAAGCAACCGCGATGAGCGACGTACCTCTGCATCTGGGCAAGCTCGGCCCGCCGCAAGGCTGTGATTCGATTTGTTCGATCGAGGTCCGGCTGCCATGGAATCGCGCTGCGAAAATACAGAACCTTCTTGTCGAACTTGATCACGATCGCGCCGTCGATCTCTAACAGCTTCAGCGCTCGGTTGGCCATCGAATGCGAGACGTTCACACGAGCAAGCAACTCGTTGATCGATAGACCATCGCTGGCGCCGACCACATCGAGTATCGAGGTCATCGTATCAGGAGCGGGGAACGCGCTCTCGATGAAGTAGTCCTGAATATCATCGTCTTCGCTTCCGCTTAGCAATATCCCGTAAGCGCGATCGACCGCGCGCCCGGCTCTTCCGACTTGTTGATAGTATGCGACCACCGACCCCGGCCGCTGAAAGTGAATCACAAACGCGAGATCCGGTTTGTCGAACCCCATGCCGAGCGCGACCGTCGCGACCAACGCTTTGAGTTCGTTGTTGAGCAGCGCCTTTTCGAGGGCTTCGCGATCGATCTTCGCATCGTCGCCCGCGTGATAGGCTTCGGCGGTGATGCCTTGTGACTTGAGCCAGTTGGTGACGCGTTCGACATCCGCGACGGTCAGACAGTAGATGACGCCGCTCCCTTTGAACTTCTGAACGTTTTCCGCGAGCCACGCGAGCCGTTCAGCCTGGCTCGATAGCACGATGTTTTGAAGCCGCAACGAGGCGCGTGCGAGCGGACCTCGCAAGACAACCAACTCGGGTCCGAGTTGTTGTTGAACGTCTGCAACAACGCGATCGTTGGCCGTGGCCGTAGTTCCGAGCACCGGCATTCCGGCGGGCAGGCTCTGCATCACGCGAATAATCCGCCGGTAGTCAGGTCTGAAGTCGTGTCCCCAATCCGATATGCAGTGAACCTCATCGACTACGAAGAGACCTGCGCGGCCCGAGACGCCCGGAAGCACTGAGCGCATGAACCGGTCGTTGCCAAGGCGTTCGGGCGAGATCAACAGGATGTCGCAAGAATCTTTGGCCAGCGCGGCTTCGGCGGCATCCCATTCCGCGCGGTTCGAGCTGTTGATGGTGAAAGCGCGAACGCCGATGCGCGAGGCGGCTTCGATTTGATTGCGCATCAGCGACAGCAACGGGCTGACCAGAATCGTAGGCCCTGCGCCTTGCTCGCGCAGAAGCTTTGTCGAGAGGAAGTAGACGAGACTCTTGCCCCAGCCGGTGCGTTGGACAACGAGGACCCGGCCGCGGCTCGTGACGATGGCGTCGATGGCTTGCCACTGACCTTCGCGAAACTGAGCTTGCGGCCCAAGCATCTGCCGCAGTAGTTCTTGCGCCCTTCCAAACAAATTGCTGGTCGTCATTTCACATAAAGATTGGGAAACTGCTTGCGAAGATTAGCAACCTTGGGAAGGTCATGCATCACGATGTACGGCTCGTTTGGATGATGCACGACGTAGTTCTGGTGGTAAGACTCAGCTTGAAAAAAGGATTTACCCGAGGCGACCTCACTGACAATCGGGCGCTCAAAAGCCTTGGCCCGATTTAGCTGGTCTATGTAGGCTTGCGCGATGCGCTTCTGGTCTTCATTGGAGCAAAAGATAGCCGAACGGTATTGTGTGCCGGTGTCGGGGCCCTGCCGGTTTAGTTGCGTAGGGTCGTGCGCTACGGAAAAGAATATTTTGAGAAGTTGACCGTAGGAGATCTGCGACGGATCGTACTTGATTCGAACCGATTCGGCGTGCCCGGTGTTACCCGAGGAGACCATTTCATAATGAGCGGTACCGGCTGATCCCCCGGCGTAGCCGGACTCGGCGTCAATGACTCCTTTGACGTGTTCGTACACGGCTTCAATACCCCAAAAGCAGCCTCCGGCAAGGACCGCCGTCTGCTCGCCCTTGGCCGCAGCAAGTGGCGCGTCTATCACCGGGTCCGGAATTGCAACGGTGGCGGTGGCCACGTTGCAAGCCAGATCAAACACGACCAGAAAGATGGTGAGAATCCGGAGCTTGATACGGGACATAACGCTTACCTCTCGAGTGCGAGTGACTATCGCTCGTGTCGGTGAAGCCGAGCGGTCACCAACGGATTTGAACGAGGGTATTGGAGGCGGCGATCGGAATCGAACCGATGGATAAAGGTTTTGCAGACCTCTGCCTTACCACTTGGCTACGCCGCCATGAATTTTCAAACTAAAGGGCGAAGGCAACTCTCGCGGATCGCTGAGTCTTCGCCTTCGCCCTTAAAACTCTGGAGCGGGAGACGGGATTTGAACCCGCGACTTCGACCTTGGCAAGGTCGCACTCTACCGCTGAGTTACTCCCGCTCGGCGAACTTGATTCTATCCGCGCAAAATTCGTTCTGTCAACTTGAGGCACTCTCAGGGCTCTTGCTGCCGGTTCCGTAGTCGATCTATTAACGCTCGCAGCTATTGGCTTGTTCGAGCGATTAGAACCGCAGTCTCATCATTAGCGCATCCTCGGTGGGAAGGCGATAGTAGTCTCGCCGCCGGCCAATGAAGCTGAAACCAAGCTCTCTGTATAACAACTGAGCGGCCTCATTTGACGCTCGCACTTCGAGCACAACCTGCGCGCCGCCTCGACGGCTTGCTTCATCGATCGCGGCTTCCATCAAGCTCCGGCCAATGCCTATACGGCGATACTCCGGGTGCGAGGCTACGTTGTTGACGTGCAACTCGTCTTCGACGACCCAACCGGCAAAGAAGCCGACGACTGGCGGGCCCAGAAACAGGTTGCGCGCCACGATCAATATCGAATTCGGATTTGTGAACAACTCGCGCTGGTAGGCGTCGTATCCCCAGCGATTCAGCCCGCTGGTCTCTTCGATCTCGACCACGTCAATCAGATCGCGGTCGCGCATCGGCTCGATGAAGTACGGCCGGAACATCGCCTCGTATTCGCGGCTTGTAAGATTGCTTATCGACACCGCAACTCCCGTTTGGGCTTAGAGTTCAGAGTTCAGAGTTCAGAGTTCAAGCTTTAGCTTGCAGACTTGCTTCTCGAAGAAACCGGCAGCCTGAAGGCTGAACTCTGAACTTTAAACTCTGACCTCTGAACTCTGAACTTCTTTCATCGTCATTCGAGCTTCATGCTCCGTTTGATCTTAGAACCCAGAAGGCCCAACGACAACTTTATTTCAGCCTCGGATGGCCGAACATAGCAGGCCTTCAAACTCTCCGCCGTTTCCACCTGGCCGCGCGCGTTTTTCAAGAAGGCCAGCGCCGCGATGTCTTCCGCCGGACACTGAGCCGGCTGCTTGCTCACCCGCTGACTCGTTCTGCCGGCGACCCCTGCTCCGCCTGCCGCGCCGCCGCCGGCCAAAACTAGTTCATCGACATCAGCGACTCGCTCGACCGCCTGTTCAAGGCTGGACATCATCGGATCATTCAGCGCAGCCGGGACACCGTCCCGATCAAATGAAAACAACTGCGAATAGACCTCACCCTTATACGCATTCACGATCGCACAGACATACGGCGCCGGACCTGCGGCGAACGCTGCGGCTTCGAGCGAAGTAACTGCAACGATGGGCTTGTTGTTTGCCGCGGAAAAGCCCTTCACCGCGGCCATCCCCACGCGCAGTCCGGTGAAACTACCGGGTCCGACGCACACTGAGTACACCTCAACATCGCTTATCGTCAGATCGAGTTGCACCAGCAGAGCCTGAACGTCAGACCATAGCTTATCCGAACGCTTCTCATCCGGCGGCGCCTTGATTGATCTCAACAACTTCGCGCCCTGGCTAACCGCCACGCTTGTTGTCTCAGATGACGTGTGGAGCGCGAGAATGACTGGGTCTAGTGTTGTGAACTCTTGTTTATTCAATAGGGCCGCCGCCCGTTGAAGATTGCAACACTGACCAGGGTGCCTAAAAAGCCGCTAGCGGATTCCAAATACCCCCAACTGAAGTTGGGGATATTTCCGGAGTTTCACACAATCTCGGACTTGCGTGAGATTCCCGGAGTCTTTGACACACCGTTAGTGGGATTGCCATTAAATCTTCGTGTCCTCTACGTTTCAGCAAGCCTGGTCTAAAACAACAATGATGCTCATTGCTGGAAAATACTTTGAACAGGTTTGACCTGCCGATAGCCGATTATATATTCTGCCCATGGCCGAAACAACCTACGCGCTGACAACCTGGGCCCAACGCGGAGACCTATTAAGCACCTGAGATTGTTGGAAGCGTTCTCGCTATGGTGAGCAACTGATCACCGACTACTGACCAATTTCATGCAGACACCCACGCCAATGCTCAGGCAGTACCAGGAGATCAAGCGCCAGCATCCCGGAACGCTTCTCTTCTTTCGCCTAGGCGATTTTTATGAGCTCTTCTTCGACGATGCGGTGATTGGCGCGAAAGAGCTTGAGATCACGCTGACGGCCCGCCATCGCGAGCGCGGCAACCCCGTGCCGATGTGCGGCGTGCCCTATCACGCAGCGGGCGGCTATATAGCCAAGCTCGTGCGCAAGGGTTATCGCGTCGCGATATGCGATCAGACCGAAGATGCAAAGAAAACCACCAAGCTCGTCCGGCGCGAAGTCGTTCGAGTAATCACACCCGGCACTGCAATAGATTCCCAGTTGTTGGACGCGAGAGAGAACAGCTATCTGGCTTCGGTGTTCGGCGCGGGTTTTGGAATGGCGGCGGCTTTTCTGGATCTTTCGACTGGCGAGTTTCTGGCGACTCAGTTCTCAGGCGAAGCGGCCTGGCAGCGCGTGTTGGAACAGCTCGAATGCTTTGGCCCGCGGGAGATCATTTTCCCAAAGTCGCTCGAGCCACTGTTCACGTCCGGGCGCAAGCCCGAAGGCGACAGCGGCGCGATCACAGCCGAGGGCGATTTTGTTGCAAGCGGGTTTAGCTTCTCAGGATATCAACCGGCGCTGAACCCTCTCGACGAGTGGTTCTTCTCCTTCGATCGTGCGCGCGAGCTTTTGCTGACGCACTTTGGCGTTGCGTCGCTCGAAGGGTTCGGCCTTGGCGGACGCGATCTGGCGGTCGCAGCGTCGGGCGGCGTGCTCCACTACGTTCGCGAGACGCAGAAGGACGAAGCTGCTCACATAACCGGGCTCTCTTACTTTGAGCCGAATGACTATTTGATTCTGGACCAGCCAACCGTGCGGAATCTCGAGCTTGTGGAAGCGCTCGACGGCTCGCGCAATCGCACATTGCTTGCAGTGATCGATGAGACTGTGACAGGCATGGGCTCGCGACTGTTGAAGCAGTGGCTGTTGCGCCCTTCGATGAAGCTTGGCGAGTTGAATGCTCGGCTCGATGCGGTCGAGGAACTTCGGAATGCGTTGATACTTCGCGATCGGTTGCGCTCCGAGTTGAAGCGCATCGTCGATCTCGAACGCTTGATGGCGCGCATAAGCCTCGGGCGAGCAAACGCCCGCGACCTTATGGCGCTGAAGACTTCAGCGGACGCGATACCGATTATCAAGGAGATGCTTGCTGATGCGACTGCTTCTCTGCTCGAGGTGTTAGCTGAAAGCCTGGACGAGTTGCAAGACTTGCGCGATCTGATCGGCAAGAGCATAGCCGACGATCCCCCCGCTACGCTCACCGATGGTGGCTACATTCGTTCGGGTTACAACGCGGAATTGGATGAACTGCGCGGCCTTTCGGCGTCCAGCAAGAGCTTCATCGCGGCGATCGAATCGCGCGAGCGCTCGCGCACAGGCATCTCGTCGATGAAGGTTAAGTTCAACAACGTGTTCGGCTACTTCATAGAAGTAAGCAAATCGAATCTTAAGAACGTGCCCCCGGACTACGAACGCAGGCAGACCCTGACCAATGCCGAGCGCTACACCACGCCCGAGCTGAAAGAGTATGAAGCCAAGGTCCTCGGCGCCGAAGAGCGGATCAGCGAGATCGAGCAGGTTCTGTTTACCGAAATCAGACAAACTGTGTCCGTTGAAACCAAGCGCGTGCAGTCGGTCGCTCATGCGCTGGCGATTCTGGACGCCGTGCTATCCCTCGCTGAGGTGGCCGCTCGGCGCAACTACTGCCGGCCGGTGTTGACCGAAGACGACGAGCTGTACATACGCACTGGCCGTCACGCGGTGATCGAAGCAACCGGCGAGCGATTCATTCCGAACGATACATATCTGAACAACTCGACCGATCGGCTGCTTATCATCACCGGCCCGAATATGGGCGGCAAGTCTGTTTACCTGAGGCAAGCTGCGTTGATCTCGATACTCGCGCAGATCGGTTCATTCGTCCCCGCGGATGAAGCAAGAATCGCAATTCTCGATCGCGTGTTCACTCGCGTGGGCGCGTCGGACAGTCTGGCGCGCGGACGTTCGACCTTCATGGTCGAGATGACCGAGACCGCAAACATCCTCAACACCGCTACGCCGCGCAGTCTGATCCTGCTTGATGAAGTTGGCCGCGGCACTTCGACGTTTGATGGATTGTCGTTGGCGTGGGCGATCGCCGAGTATCTGCACGACAATCCGCAGCACGCGGCGAAGACGCTGTTCGCGACGCACTATCACGAGATGACCGAGCTTGCGAAGCTGCTGCCGGGAGTGCGCAACTATCAGATGGCAGTCAAGGAGAGCGGCGGCACGATCGTATTTCTTCGCAGGGTGGTCGAGGGAACGGCGTCGAAGTCTTATGGCATCGAAGTAGCTCGATTGGCTGGCTTGCCTCGAACGGTGACCGAGCGGGCGCGTGAGATACTTTCAAACCTGGAGGCGAATGAGTTGGACGTGACCGGCAAGCCGAAGTTCGCTCGTCATCTGCCTTCGCGAAAAGTCGCTCCCCAGCCGACGTTGTTTGAAGCGGCGAATGACGTGGTCGTTGATGAGTTGCGGAACCTCGATACGGAAGGGCTGACTTCAGAACAAGCGTTGGAAGTCGTGCGCAGGCTGAAGGACAGACTGATGTGAACTTCGCCGTTAGTTGTTGCGTCCGCCTCCTAACTATTGCGCGATCTGAGTGCCTTGCGACGCGACGGCCTGCCAGCGCCCATCACGCTTTACGAAAACGTCGGTGAACCGTTGGGTTACGCTAGCCCGCTTTCCCTGGTAGCTGCCGGCGAGTACCGAGCGGCCTGTGACCACCGCGGTGTCGCCAAACACTCGTACGTTGAGATCATCAACCGATCGGGATTCGATCTTCCGCTCGCCCGAGCCGAGCTCCTGCATCACCTGCGCCTTGGTCAACACGTGACCCGTCAGGTCAATCACCGGCCAATCGGCAGCTAGAATAGAGTCGACCGTTTTGCGATCTCCGTCGAGCCATGCCTTTACGAGGCGATGCTCGATCTGAGTCAGCTCCGAAGCGACTCCACCGGTTTGGCGCTTGGCGACAACGTCACCCGGATGTGCCAGGCTCACAATGACCAGTGCTGCCAGGCTGAGGATTCGTAACATCTCGCACCTCTTCATGGATGGACAACGTACTTCGAGCTTCGGGGGAGCCCATTTCACTTATTTGAGTTGAGATAGCTCACGCGTGCGGAGAGGCGGCCCGCATCGTGGCAGTTCATGCAGGTGAGACTCGTGGTCGCCGCTGCCTCAGGATTTGCCTTCCACTTCTTAGCCATAGACTCGTAAGGTGTGTTGGCCATCACAGCTAGCATCTTGTCGACCAACTGTGCCGACTCTTCCGCGTGACCGGTACGCTGCGCCGACTGAGCAAGCCCGGCGAGAACCTCACCTCTAAGATGCACCGGCAGCCGATCGACGATCCCAGCCTGCAGGTTGTAGAGCGCCTTGTAGGAGTCATAAGCCTGTGACCAGGCGTGCGTGCGATATTCCTTCGGAAGCCGGTCCCCGAAAATTGCGAAGCTGCCACCGGTGATCGCCGCGACTCCATCGTTCCCCGTGGTGGGCTTTGCGGCCTCGGCGAAAGCATCGAGCGCCTCGCGGTAGTATCGCTGAAACTCATCGGTGCGCTTGTCTTCGTAGGCGCGTACGGCGCGATAGAGAGAGGCACCGCCCTTCCACGACATCAGGTTGGCTCTTTGGGCAGGGCGTTGTTCCAGCAGCAACTGAATGTTCTTTTCTCCCCTCGAGAAGCGCTCCATGTCGTCCGCCATCCAGCCGGCGAAGATATCCTCGCGAACGAGAGTGTGAACGGTAAGTCGAGAGTCCGAGAGCGGCGACTGTGGCGACTGGGCCACGGCCGCAGTCACGAATGCGACTACGAGAAGAGTTTTGGTGATACGAAACAAAGCTTGCACCTCCTGAGTTGAAGTTCCTGAATTGCCGTCGAGTCTAGCAGCCGGGAGACCCGAGATCAACGACGCAACGGCTCACGGTACTCAGAGTCGTTAAGCGGGAGTCTTGATAGCGGCGCTCCCTGTTTGCTGAACGCCAGGATGTCGCAAAGTGTTCCGAGGATCGATCGGACAGTCCAAACGCTTGACCTATGCGAGCGCTGTAGTTGAAGCTATTAGCCACTGTGAAACCAATGCCGGCACGACCCGACAAAAGCTCCGCAAAAGAAGCCACTGACGCGAAAGAAAAGCCAAGAGTGTCGCCCCGAGATCTGTTGCGGCTGCTGTCCTACGCGAAGCCATATCGGGTCAGGCTCGCCGTTGCGTTGCTCTCGCTGTTGATCGCTGGCGGACTTGGGCTGGCGTTTCCTCAGGTGGTGGGCATGCTCATAGACGCCGCCTTCGTCCAACGCGATTCGCACAAGCTGAACCAGTTCGCGTTGCTTCTCGTCGGGGTTTTTGGCGCCCAGGCAGGATTCAGTTTCTTGCGAACCTACCTCCTCTCGTACACTGGCGAACGGATCGTCGCTGATGTTCGCACTCAGGTCTACAACCATCTCACGGATCTTCCCGTGTCGTTCTTTGCCAACCGCAGAGTAGGCGAGCTGACTTCGCGATTGGCGTCGGACGTGAGCGTAGTCCAGACCGTAACCACGGGCAGCATCACCGAGCTTCTCCGATCGGGGTTGTTGTTGGTGGGTGGCGTAACGATTATCTTCATCACCAACGCCCGATTGTCGCTGCTGATGCTCGCCATCGTGCCGGTTGTAATTGTCGCGGCGCATTTGTATGGCCGCTACGTTCGCCGATTGAGCACCCAGGTCCAGGACCGCCTCGCCGAAGCAAACTCGGTCCTCGAGGAGACGCTGTCCGCAATTCGCATCGTTCAATCGTTTGTCCGCGAGGAGTATGAACGCGCGCGCTATCGCGACAGGATTCAGGATTCGTTGAAACTGGCCGTGAAGCGCGCGGTCGCAAGCGGCGGCTTCATCGCGTTCATCATTCTGGTGGTCTACAGCGGCATAGCGGTGGTTCTGTGGTTTGGGAGCCGCATGGTTATTTCCGGTCAAATGACCGCTGGCGATCTGATCAAGTTCGTGCTCTATACATTCTTCGTTGCCGGAGCGGTCGGCGGGATGAGCGAGCTTTACGGCCAGTTCAATCAAGCGATCGGTTCGACCCGGCGAGTGTTCGAGTTACTCGATATCAAACCGGAGATAAAGGACCGCGACAATCCTGAGCCGCTTGAAAGCGTTCAAGGCCACGTTGAGCTGATCGACGTGCAATTCACTTATCCCGACGAGCGAGCGCTGCCCGTCTTGAAAGGCGTGACCATCGAAGCGAAGCCCGGCGAGCTCATTGCGCTGGTCGGTCCGAGCGGGGCAGGGAAGTCTACGCTGGTAGCATTGATCCCGCGCTTCTACGATGTGAGCTCGGGCGCGATTCTGATCGACGGCCACGACATCAGGTCAGTGCGACTTGTGGACTTGAGGGGCGCGATTGGAATGGTGCCTCAAGAGACGACGCTTTTTGGCGGGGCCATTCGCGAGAACATCGCTTACGGCAAGCTGGGCGCGGTCGATGACGAGATTGAGGCCGTGGCTCGCGCGGCTCATGCTCATGAGTTCATCTCGGAATTCCCGGACGGCTACGACACGATCGTCGGCGAGCGCGGAGTAAAGCTTTCGGGTGGCCAGCGCCAGCGAATCGCAATCGCGCGCGCGCTGCTGAAGAACCCGGCGATTCTGATACTCGACGAAGCGACCAGTTCGCTCGATTCTGAATCGGAGCGATTGGTGCAAGACGCGCTCGAAACGTTGATGCAAGGCCGCACAACATTCGTGATAGCTCATCGGCTCTCGACGGTGCGACGCGCGGACCGGATCATCGTGCTCGATGAAGGACGGATTGTCGAAGAAGGCACGCACGACGAGTTGTTGGCTGGTGGTGGACTCTACAAGCGACTTCATGAGATTCAGTTTAGAGATTACCCGACCACTCTCGGCGACGTGGGTCAAACGGAGTGGTGATTTCTCGTGACTCCTCGCAACTCGTCTCTGAGAACCTCGACGCTCTCCGCGGTTTCGTTCGGCTAGAGGCCCCGGAGCTGCCCCCCGTCGCAACGGACCAATCACAGAAGCTCCTACTAAGCATCGTTCACCACGAGTTCGGTACAATCCAACGCTCACACTTCTGGGATCACTGGACGACATGAATACGATCGCACAACTGCTGGAGACTCTCATGGTAAAGCCGGGAAGCAAAGCCAGCCGGGAGTGATCCAGATGCAATCAAAAATGTATTGGAATCAGTCAACCCCACGCGAACGGGTGCGGCGCTTGTAGGTTCCAGGCTTACGGTCGGGTTTCGAAGCATCCAGCAGTGTCTTCGCGAAGGCGTCCCATAGGTCGGATGTCAAGGTCTGAACTCCCATCATCGACTTCGCCTCGGTCAAAGTTTTGGAGCGGTAAGCGCCTCTATGGACCAGTTGAATCTGCGCATATGGGCGCTGCTTTCGAAACTCGATCGTTAGATCGGATTTCGTAATTCGTATGGGCGAAATCAGAGGACCCACCCACCAGTCTGTTTCAATGATCCCCTCGAGCACATCAAATGCGGCTTCGCGCGGATAGTTTGCTAGCGGCCTAACAAGCACTACCCAATCCGGCAGGGTACGTACTACCAACCCGGACCAGATTTGAACTATGCCGGATTCGGGCGCATGACTTAGAAAAGGAAACGAACCGGGACAGATTCTTCCGGTTCGCGTCGAGTGCGCTGCTAGCTCCGCAGCCATTTCCTCAGCCACAACGCTTCGCAGCGGTTCCCAGTCGCGCGTCGCCGCACTTCTCCATACGCTCGCATGCCCGTCCCATCTTACGTCGAAGTCGATCGGGGGAAACATGTACCACCCGTAACCTGATGCAGACGTGAATGGTTCACAGTACTGGAAGGCTCTAAGCGAGATTGAGCCAACGATGCTTGGATCGGCGGGCTTTGGCGCCAGAGCATCCGGCCAGAGTTGATAGAATTCAATAAGGCTGTCGTGCTTCACCGTAACCATTCAATTATTTTCCAAAGGGAAGTGTGCGTACTCACTTGCGTTCTGCGAAACTAAGTGCGAAAGCGTAGGCCAGACAGCGCTCGCGTGGTGGTGGATGAGCGCGTCAGCTTGACCGCTTATCGCAACGCATACTTCTGTTAGCATCGGCAGCAACGGAACCCCCGCCATTTGGCCCGCTATCTGCGACTCACAGGCCCGTTGTAGCAAGTGCATCCGCACAAACGCTTCTGGAACATTCCTTCCGCACACAAGCAGGCCGTGATGTCGAAGTATCATCGCGTCATTTTTGGCAAGATCACGGGCGGTGCCGGCTGGCTCATCCTCTCCCAAACGAGCTTCGTGATATGCGAGCTTGCCGAAAAACATCGCCGCTTGGTTGCTCAGCATTTGGAGTCCGGATTCCTGCATAGAGACAGCAATTCCGGCAGTAGTGTGGGTGTGTAGCACACAGTGTATATCCTTCCGCGCGGTGTAAATGGCGCTGTGTATGGCCACTCCAACTCCCTCTTTCTGTTCGCCTTGCCGTAAACAATCATTCTCCGCGCGAAGACTGTGGCGATAGAGCAAGTCTTCCCGCATCGCACCCAACCAACAACCGTGTGGATTGATAATAAATCTCTCTTCAAGACTTCCCTTAAGGCGGGTAGAAAGATGCGTGGCTCCCAAGTCGGTCCACCCAAAGCGCGCGAAGAGTCGGCATGCGGTTACTAGATCGTGTCTGATAGCCGCCTCATCGTCGTGAGTCTCGCCTGCCATTGCCATAATGCACTCCCTTGGCCGAACCCCGTGCAGTCGTAGTTGATCAATGGGTTTGGGAAATGGACGCCCAGCATTTCACTAACACACAAGCAGATGGCTCTCACGCTCGATTATTAGATCGTCATCATCACCTGAAGCCACAGATGCTGATTGGATGGCCGCCGCCACTTGCGCAAGGCCATCACTTTTTGGCGAGTACTCTTGCAATGACATTGCCAGTGACAGCACAGAACCGTTGTACTCCAGCACGATGCCGTTGGCCACCAAGGCATCGAGCGCTGCTGTGATGAGCGCGGCTTCGGGCTCACCTCCGCGGCGAACTGCTTCCTGCATCAATTGTGTTTTGGCGGTGCGACGCCAGCAGGTGCGCACGATACTACTCGCAAGACGATCCAGGATCACCACGGGTTGAACGGCTATCGGTCGCGTGTCCACAATCAAAACCTCTTCACCCTGATCTACATATACTAGTTCTGATTTATCATGTTCTCGAAACCACATACCCAGCGATTGCACAAGTGCGGAAGTATACCTGCTTACGTCCTGCGGGGGCTGGTAATCGAAAGTAAAATAATACGCCATTTTTTCCAGTAGTTCCGGTTTCAACCCAAAAACATATTCATACGATGCATATGGATGCAGATTGGCCAGGCCCCAAGTTTTTGGATCATTGAAATATGGGCTGAAACGGTCGAGCCGGACTGAGCCTCCGCCATTAGGCGGAGGAAGGTGTGTGAGGAGAGGCATCAATCTAGCTATCGAATCGTATTGTTCGGGAGATTCTCCCGGGAATCCCCATAGATAGTTCCAACTGACCTGAACCCCCAATTCCTTGCACCACTTTAGAAGTTGGATATTCTGGAGGGCGGATACGCCCTTGCGCATCAGCTTCAACGTCTCATCTGTAAGGCTTTCAATTCCCGGCTGCAGCCGATCGATGCCGGCCTCCGCCAACGCCTTTAGTTGATCCCGCCTTAAGTTCGACTTCGTCTCGAAAAAGATGGAGACTCCGAGATTCATCTCCGCAACGCTCGGAACAAACGAGTCTAAATATTCATGGTCGAGAATATTATCCGTCATATCGATCGGAAGACTTCCGTAGCGGCGAACTAGGTCTTCAAGCTGTCGTGCCGCGAGTTCTGGGGACTTTGACCGAAACCGCATCGTTTGTCCGTTCAAGCCACAGAAGGTACAGTGTTGCTTCGCACCCCACCAGCACCCGCGCGATGTCTCAAAGGGAAGATGAATCGGAATCTTATCTCGCCATTCCATTTGCCCAATGGTATCGAAGTACTCTTCAAAATGTGGCAGCAGATCCTGGGGAACCATAGGGCTCGAAGTTCGTAGATCAACCAGCTCTCCGCACGATGCGGATGGGTTCGTCTGAGGACTCTTGACGCTGCGGATGACTAGGTTACCTATAGAGCGAAGAGGTTTGTCAGACGCAACTTGATGAAGAAGGTCAATAAAGGCAACCTCGCCCTCCCCGCTAACGATTGCGTCTATGAACTCGTAGGAATCGAGGAGCGTTTCCCCCATCGGCTGTTCAAAATTGGCCCCGCCGAACACGATAATCGTATCAGACGCCAGTTCCTTGATACTTCGCGCTGCCGCAAGCGAAGCTGCCGTTTGCTGGAATACTGAAGTGAAACCAACAATCTGCGGCTGTTCAGCTAGTATGAAATCGACTTCCGCGTCAATGAAATCCTTGGCAAGGGAAGTCGCCCGATCAATGTCCGCTAACACCCGTTCGAGTTCGATGCTTCGAGCGCTTGGGTTATAGCAACGGGAGGCTTCAGATTGGCGCTGGAGCCACTCGAAGTAAACCTCTCGTTCTTTCCAACCTTTTCCCGGCAGCAAGCCCGAGAAGATCCATTCACCAGCAAGCGACGTCGGGGCTGGGAACCCCTCTGCCATCCTCTGGTAGGCCTCGATGCCAAAAAGATCCGCGAAATAGAGCGTCGAATACCGGATCGTGCAATTGTAGGTCTCTTGTTGAGCCGCTGCCTTTAATAGGCCTAGAGCCAGCGACGGAATGTAAATCGGGCCAAACGGCATCGTTGCGAGGATCGTCTTTGGAGAAGTATTTCCGGCTATATTCATAAGCACACACCATTTGCCTGGTCACAAAACCCGACCAGTTCGCGCAACGCTGACGAGGCCGCTGACGATACCAGCAATGAGTCTCTTAGCACTGGCAACCGTCGTTCAACACGTTTAAGGTCGTCGACTGCGCGATCAACACCTGCCCCACTAGCATTCGAGGACACGATCCAATGCAGGAAGTCTAGAGTAGCTGAATAAATCAGATATGCTTGAGCCATCACGGGGGCAGGTACAAGTCGTTCGGTGAATGGCGAACGCACCACAGCACCATTTTCCTCAACGGCCAAACTAGGCCGAACAAACCACAAAGACCAAAGCTGCTGATGGCAGTACTCATGCAAGAGATGAACTGCAGTATCAATAACGTCGCCTGGAATTACGTCCGCGAAGATGGCTCCATAGTAACCAAGCCTGCAACTGAAACTTCGACGCGGCTGCTCGCCAAGTGGTGGCGTAAGCGCTATTGTTCGAATTCGCGACAAGAAGTTCACACATAACTCCGACGAATACTCTCGGAGAATCACGATGGCTGACTCGATTGTTGCGACGCGATCCAAATCAAAAGAGTCTGCCTGTTTTTGTTCATATGGGGGATACAAGTGAACTGGAAGAAAATCATCGAACAGCCCGTTGGTGGGCATAAGCACACATAAGGGAGCCAAGTTAGGCGCTACCGCAATCGGAGAAGCACACACCGACCAAGCGCCGTTGGATAAGCGAAGAATCTCTCCATGCGAATGGACAAGACGCAGAAACGCTAATCCAGAACCCGCAACTGTGTCAGCATCTGCCAAATGACAATGGACAAGCAAGAGGGAAGCGTGGACGTTCCTCAGTTGGTCGTCTGCCGCGTCAGCCGTAAGCGCATACAGGCGGAGAAACACCTCCGGGTCAGCTAGCCTGTATGATTCCCCTTGATGCTCCCAGTCCAGCCAAGTCCGCAACAAGAGAGCCAACATTGACCGCAGAACTGTCGAAGGTGAGGCTCGAGCCAAGGCCTGTTCGCACAGACCTCTCGCGATTACGCCCCAGTCCTCATCACCTTCTAGAGTTCGAGACCGAAGCAATCCAGCCAAGTCCGTACGATGTGGGTGCGGTTTGGACCGCATTTCACTAGTGACGACGCACGAAAGGCACATCCTCGGCCTCACGCCGACACTGCGGCATGCCTGCGCATCGTTGCTCCTAGAAATCAACGACCACGCCTATCCTAATCGCGGCGATGTTGGGGTCGAGAGCAGTCTTTTCGAGACTCTCTGAAAGGGCTTTATTCAGAGCCTTGTTTTTTACCAGGATGTTGCCCTTTGCATCGGTTGTGAAATTGTCTTTAAGCAAGGTCTTCTTATCCGCTTTAAGCTCCACAGCAGGACTACGTTTGACAGGCATTTTATCCTCCGATTTTAAGGTGTGCGTTGCAGAGAGTTATTAGCTCAGAATAACCACTCTCTCCTTTGTAGCTCCGGCAGCCTACTATATCGTGTGGGATATGTCAATCACACATCACAAAGGGTGCGCGACAAATTAATAGGTAGGATTTGCAGGTTCTCTTTTTTTGTCATAGAATCTGAATGCAAATAAGCATTCAGAGAGGATGATATCCTCTGAAGGGAGGACGGGATGAAAGAGAACTTGGAGGCGCTGGAAAGCCTTAGGAACGATCTCCGTCGCCAATTGGATCAGTTGGGAGACTTTCGGCGAGGCACGATCTCAGTTAACTACCGCAAGTGTGGAAAGGCGAACTGCGCTTGCGCCCAACCTAATCACCCCGGGCACGGGCCGCAGTATCTCTGGAATAGCACGGTTGGGGGTAAGAGTGTGGCCCAGAACCTGCGGTTAGGCCCGGAGTTGGAGAAGGTCAGAAGAGAAGTCGAGAACTACCAAGCGTTTCTGCGGCTGACAAAAGAGTTGGTCGGAGTTAACGAGAAGATTTGCAGGTTGCTCCCGGTGGAGGAGATAGAGGAGGAGCGAGAACTCGATGAGTTGAAAAAAAAACTACGAAGGTGGTTCTCCAGGAAGCGGAGCAAGAAATAAAACAAGTGGTCGGCAGGATTCTGGGGGACTATCGGCGAGGCGGCCGACTCGATCTGGAGGCGTCAGAGACGGCTGTCCGGGCGGTAATGCACAAGGTCGGAGGGAGCTTGTTGGAGAAGCTGCTCAACGCGGAGTTGGGTTACCGTGGAGCGAAGGTGGACTGCTCCAAAGGGCACCATGCGAAGTTCATCCAGTACCGGTCGAAGCAGCTTGTTACAGTGCTCTCAGATGTAAGTATAGAGCGGGCCTATTACTACTGCGCTAAGTGCGGCAGTGGAGTAATCCCTAAGGACGAGGAGTTAGATATCACTGGCACAAGTTTCAGCCCCGGTGTTCGACGGATGATGGGACGAGTAGGCGGAAAGGAACCGTTCGATGAGGGCCGGCGGGACTTGGAAGAACTGGCCGGTATCGCGGTTAAGACGAAGGAAGTGGAACGTACCTCAGAAGCAATTGGCGACCGGATAGAGAGGCTGTCTGGACAGGAGCGAGAGCTGATCAAATCGGGCAAGGTTATGCCGATGGGAGGGGCAACAATACCAATACTGTATGTAGCAATGGATGCCACCAGTGTTCCGGTAGTGCCTCGGGAAGTCGAGGGGCGGAGAGGAAAGGGCGAGGACGGCAAGGCGAAAAGCCGGGAGTCGAAGCTTGGATGTGTATTCACTCAAACTACTGAAGACGAGAAGGGGCGTCCGGTGCGGGACGCGGATTCGACATCCTATGTTGGCGCGATCGAGACGGCGAGCGAGTTCGGATGGAGAATCTATGCCGAAGCGCTGAGGCGTGGTCTGGCGCGGGCACTTAGAGTAGTTGTGCTTGGGGATGGAGCGCCATGGATATGGGCGCTGGCAGCACTGCACTTTCCGGGCGCGATCCAGATTGTGGATTTGTTTCACGCCTTGGAGCATCTGAGCAAACTAGCAAAACTGTTATATGGTCAGGGGAGTAAGAAGGCAAAGCGGATGACGGAGATGTGGAGCGCGAAACTGAAAGAGGGAGACGTGGAGAGTGTCATCACTTCGCTCAAGAGACTCAGGCCCCTGGAAGTTACTGCAAGCGATGCGGTGGCAAGAGAAATAGCATACTTCCTGACGAACGCTGAGCGGATGCGATATGGGGATTTCCGCAGGGCGGGGCTGTTTGTTGGATCCGGCGTGGTCGAAGCCGGGTGCAAAACGGTAGTCGGCCACCGGCTCAAGCAATCCGGCATGCACTGGACCGTAAGGGGCGCAAACTCAATCATCTGGCTTCGATGTTGCCAGATGAGCGGCCGTTGGGAGGAATACTGGGAGGCTAGCGCTATTGCCTGAAACCCCACCAACAATTTTGACGCGCACCCCATCACAAACTTCCTTCCATCACAAACTTCTATCACCTTTCGTCACGAACTTCCAAATGCACATGCGTCTACGAGAATGTGCCATTTCTGAACGGAAGCGATGACAATCCGCAAGGCGAAGGGTGAATAGGCCCATTGGCGGCCGACAATTCAGAGTACGCTACGAAGTCTAATATTTGGCGCTCTCGTAAGCCACCGGCCTTCGTAAACGACTTCCGCCGAAGCGGTGAGCATCACTCGATCATCATCCCGCCAGTCTACTCGAAGCACGCCGCCTTCGGTGCGCACCCGGACACTGCGATCGGTCAAGCCATTCAAAGCTGCCGCCACCGTTGATGCGCACGAGCCGGTTCCCGATGAGAGCGTGTGCCCGGCGCCTCGCTCCCAGATTCGAATCTCGATCTCGTCGCGTGAGATCACACGCGCGAACTCGACGTTTGCGCGATCCGGGAAGATCGGATGGTCTTCGATGAGCGGGCCGATCTCTTCCAGGTTTACCGCGTTCAAGTCCGTCACGAAGATGATGCATTGTGGATTGCCCATCGACAGGCAAGTCACTTCGAGCACGTCTCCGCCCAGGTGCAGCGGGTATCGCACCACGTGTTCGATCGGCGGAGTAATAGACATCGGCACCGCTTCGCTCGAGAGGTTCGGTCTGCCCATATCAAACTCGAACTCGAAGCGCGCGCCCTCGCGTGCTACTAATCTGCCCTGCTTCACACCGGCAGCGGTGGCGATTCGGACCTGAGGTTCGCTCCACAATCCTGCGTGATAAAGATAAGCTGCGGCGCAGCGGGTGCCGTTGCCCGACACTCCGGCTTCGCTCCCATCGGCGTTGAATATCCGTGACGCGAAGTCCGCGTCCTCGTGGCGAGCGCGAGTGACCAGTACGATGCCATCAGCTCCGGCGCCGTAGTTACGCTGGCACATCTCACGTGCAAGCTCGCTCGCCGTCCGGAGGGTGGCGACGTCTTCCACCTCGATGATCAAGAAGTCGTTGCCCATGCCCTGGGCCTTTGTGAATCTGATATCGCTCACTGGATATCTCCAACAATCGCAGGTGTTCCGATCATTCCGTGGTTCCTCCTTCTCCGAGAGGGTGCGCGTCAGATTTTTGCGCTCTGCCGCTCTGTGGCAGCCCTTCATACCCACCTCGTCAGAGGTGGGTCCCTGATGATGAAGCCTACAAACGAATGCCTCGGCCGCGCACACCCACCTCGTGAGAGGTGGGTTATTGATGCTGCAGCCTTCACGGTACGCCTGTCTGACCGCGCCATCGCACATCGTAGGCTGGAACATCACGGACCCACCTCTCACGAGGTGGGTATGCGTGAAAATCTGACGCGCACCCCCTGGACACTCGATGCTTGACTGCCCCTACCCGGCATGGTACCTTCCGAGTTCCCCAAGCAATCTAGCGGTTGATAATTGAAAGGAGCGTAAACTGTGGCAGGCCTCCAAGCTCGAAGCCCGTTACGCAGTGCCCACCCGCTGTTCTTTGTTAACAAACTCGTATCTCTTACTGCCTTCATTATGTTGCTCGGCGTGGGATGGGTGGTAGTCAGTTTCCTCAAAAGTGACACGTTTGATCGCTGGCGAAGCGGCTCTTCCGACACTGTATCCGCGTCAAAGAGCGCGACGGCGCCGGTCAGAGAGACCAGTTCGCCCGAGGTCAAACCGCTGATGGCGCCAGCCCGACTGGTCTATTCGTGCGCCGCTGACAAGGATTTCTATCACGCCTCGACGCACTTGCCCGCGCGTTGCGAACGCACCGCACTTGGCGAAGAAGGCGCCATTCAGCGAGGCTTGAAACGCTGCAAAACCTGTTTCCCGGACTAATGCACCGCAGTGACCGCCGACCGATGACCGCCGACCGTCTGCGGTCGTCCGTCGTCAGTCACTTAGAACGGTGGCGCATCGGCTTCTTCGAAATTTGAGAATGCGCGCAACTGGCGGAAGCGCGCATTGATTTCATCGTAGGTCAGCCTGCGCATCCTATCGCATCCGAATTCTTCCACGCTAAAAGACGCCATCACCGAGCCATAGATGATCGCGCGCCTCACAGCCGCTTCGTCGGTTGCATTGGTGGCCGCAAGATATCCCATAAAGCCGCCCGCGAAGCTGTCGCCCGCGCCCGTCGGGTCAAACACCTCTTCAAGTGGATAGGCCGGGGTCGCAAAGTAAGAGCTCTCGGTGAAGCTCGCCGCGCCATACTCGCCGCGCTTTACCACCAGTCTCTTCGGACCCATCGAAAGTATGCGGCGCGCGGCGCGAACGAGGTTAGCTTCCTTTGCGATCTCTCGTGCCTCGGCGTCGTTGATGACAAGAAGGTCAACGCGCTTGAGCATTTCGGTCAGCTCGCCGGGGGTGTTGTTGATCCAGTAGTTCATCGTGTCTGCCGCAACCAGCTTCGCGCCGACCTGCTCCCGCACTTCGACCTGAAGCTGCGGCTGAATGTTGCCCAGGAACAGATAAGGCGTCTCTCTTGCTTTCTCCGACAGCTTGGGCTTGAAATCAGCGAACACGTTCAATTGGGTGTCGCGGGTGTGAGCAACGTTTAGATCGTAGCCGTATTCGCCGCTCCAATGAAAGCTGCGGCCCGGCACGCGTTCGAGGTCCGATGTGTCGATCTGGCGTTCGAGGAACACTGCTTCGTCTTCAGGCCCGAAGTCATCACCCACGACGGCGACCACTCGCACCTTGGTAAAAAAAGAAGCGGCGACGCTGAAGTACGTCGCCGAGCCGCCCAGTATTCGATCTCTTTCTCCGAATGGCGTCTTGACCGAGTCAAACGCCACGGATCCCACCACGAGAATTGACATCTATGAGTTCACCTCTGTTCCGGCCCGGCGAGTGATGCGTGATGCGTGATGCGTGATGCGTAATGCGTGATGCGTGACCGGATCGGATCGCCTGTTTCTCAGTCACGCATCACGCATCAACGCATCGCGCCTCTTCACGATCCGGTCACGCATTACGCATCACGAATCACGCATCACCCGTCTCATTTTCTCTCCGGTTGAACCTTTAGTTCATCCAGCCGCGCCTGCGCCTTCTTGGCGAACTCGCTCTCGGGATAAACCTTCAGCAGCTTGCCGTAATAGTCCGCGGCTTTTTCGGTCTTTCCAAGCTTCAAGTACAACTCGCCCATCAGAAAGACGACCTCGTCCATCCGTGAGAAATCCGGATATGTATCGATAATCTCTTGAAGCCGGTCCCGAGCCCCTTCGTAGGCCTTGCGCTTGGTGATGCTAAATCGCGCGACGTCAAGGTTGTGCCTCGCAGCGATTTCCAGCGCCGCGTCGCGCGGTGCTTCTATTGGCTTTCCCGGTCCCTGCGCGAAACTCGCCGGATCACCAACAGCCGAACCTAGCAGCGCGAATATGAACACTGTGGCAAAAAACTTCATGCCGGACATCGTTAAACACCTCTCACTCAACTGATGTACTTTCCGATGATCGCCTTCAGCCGCTCTTTAGCCTCGGGCGCGATCTTGTCGGCCGCAGTAATAATAGCATGTCGAAGAGAGCCTCCACATTTGCAGGTGCGCTCCTTGCCCGCTAGTTGTTTAACTGCACCGGCGATCAACTCCTGGGCATTTGCGGCGTTGCGGTTCAGATACTGAATGACCATTTCGACCGTCACCGAATCGTGATCCGGATGCCAGCAATCATAGTCGGTCACCAGCGCCATCGTCGCGTAGCAGATTTCGGCTTCGCGCGCGAGCCTCGCTTCTTGAAGGTTGGTCATACCGATGACCGACATCCCCCACGAGCGATAGACCTCAGACTCGGCTCTGGTCGAAAACGCGGGGCCTTCCATGCAGATGTAGGTGCCCCCGCGATGTATAGCGAGTCCCCTGAGCCTGGCTCTCGCAGTCTCTTCCAGGGTGTCGACCAGATCGCGGCACACGGGATCGGCGAAGGTCACGTGGGCTGCGATGCCGCCGCCAAAAAACGTGGAAGCGCGATGGCGAGTGCGGTCAAAGAACTGGTCGGGAAAGACGATATCCATCGGCCTAAGCTCTTCGCGAAGCGAACCAACCGCGCTTGCCGAGATGATGCGCTCGACTCCTAGCATCTTCATCGCATAGATATTCGCGCGGAACGGTATCTCGGTTGGCACAAGCGTGTGGCCTCTTCCGTGACGCGGCAAGAAGGCGACTCTCACTCCGGCAAGCGTGCCGATGAAGAACGCATCCGAAGGATCGCCAAACGGAGTCGACAAACGAACCTCTTCCACATCGGTGAGCCCTGCCATCTGATAGAGCCCGCTCCCGCCGATGACCCCGATGCTTGCGTGTGGCACTATCGTTTCTCCGAGAGATGAACAGGGATTCGCGGGATTGAGAATTGAGAATTGCAAATTGAGAATTTGCAATTTTCAGTTTCCAATTTTCAATCGTTTCGGTCCCTGTGTTGAAAGTTTCTAGTTCTCTTCGGGCTTTCCCGCTTCAGCGGTCGATCTGTTGCTCGAGGTCTGAGGCTGACTGGCTACCTTAGGGGTCGTGTCGAAATCCTCCGGGACCACGACGCTGCTCTTTTCTGAGATCTCAGCGATGCGAGCCTCCAGCTTCTCTTGCTTGAGCTTGTCGATTATCTGCTGGCGCACCTTTTGATCGGCGGCGGGAGACGCCGCCGCGCGTCGCTCCTCGAGCTTGATGACGTGAAAGCCGAACTGCGTCTCGACTGGCTCGCTGATCTCGCCGGGCTCGAGCGCGAACGCGGCCTTCTCGAACTCGGGAACCATTTTGCCGTGCCCGAAAAAGTCGTATTCGCCGCCCTTGTCCTTCGAACCGGGATCATCCGAGTTCTCCGTAGCCAGCTTGGCGAAGTCTTCACCTTTGCGCGCGCGCTCTAAAAGGTCCTGAGACTTCTTGCGCGCCTCTTCTTTGGTGAGCGTCTTTGGCTTGTCTGCCGGCTTCTTGTCTGCCGGCTTCTTGTCTGCCGCCTTCTTGTCCTTGGGATCTGTCGCCTCGGTTTCGGCCTCAGGCTCCTCTTTGGGCTGGGTGCTTATCAGGATGTGACGCACGCGGACTTCGTCAAAGTCGGCCGGATGATCCTGGTAATACTGGTCGACGTCGGCGTCACTGACCAGCTTGTCCGCATTCTTCTGAAGCTCGCTCAGGTAAGCGCCCGCCAAGGTCTGGCTGCGATCGAGCAGCATCTGCAACCTGGAGACGTCCTCGCGGTCCAGCCCTTCCTTGCGCGCACGCTCGGCGATCACCTTGAACTCACCGAATTGTTTTTTGAGTTCCTCTCGCTGGGGTCCCTGGGCTTGCTGCTGGAACCGTGGGTTGCTCTGCAGGAAGTCGTCAAAATCTTTCGGGTTAGCCAGGTGGTAAGCGTTGATTTCTTCGTCACTCACCTTCGCGTCAGGACTCTTCTTACGGAACGCGTTGTTCAACGCGATGTCCTGTTGAAACGAAAGCTGGGTCTGCAGATCGGCGTGCTGGGCGTAGCCCTCTTGTTCGGCTACCTGGGCGACCGCCAGAAGCTTTTTGATCTCGGCAACGAGTTTCTTTCTCTCTTCGGGGTCGGCGGCGATCTGTTGCTGCTTCTGAGGCGGCAACAGTTCCTGAAAGATGACCTGCATATCGTGTGCGGTAAGCTTGACTGTTTTCGGAGTCGAGGATGACCACTGAGCGAATATTAGGCCTGATGTAAGCAAACCCAAAAGAACAAGGGTCGCAATGACCTTGGTAGATAGTTTCATTTATTCTCCTTGTGGATGTCTCGCCTTCTCCACCAGCTCGACGAGGACGCCATGAGCGCTTGCCGGATGCAGGAAGGCAACAAGTTTTCCCTCAGCGCCGCGCCGCGGGTAGCCTTCCAGCAATCGCACGCCACGCGACCTGAGCTCGTCCAACTTAACAGCGAGGTCGTCAACCTCATAACATATGTGATGCAGCCCCTCACCGCGTTTTGCGATAAAGCGGCCCACCGGGGTCTCCTCGGAGAACGGCTCCAGAAGCTCGATGCGAGACTCGCCCGCCCAGAGCAGGGCCACGTGAACGCCCTGGTTCTCAACCGTCTCCGTTCCTGCCAGTTCGAGCCCGAGCGCCTCGCGATAGAAAACCAGCGAGTCCGATAGCGAGCGAACAGCAATGCCTAGATGATCGATCTTCATAGTCCGTGGTCCGTGGTCCGTAGTCCGTAGTCCGTGGTCCGTGGTCCGTAGTCCGTAGTCCGTGGTCCGTGGTCCGTAGTCCGCGGTCAGTTGAGTAATAGCCACTGACTACGGACTACTGACTAAGGACCAATTCCCAGCCTTGCAATTATTTCATCAACCACCGAGTACGGGTCGCGGCGGCGATCGGCGACGGCAGCCGCCATCTCGCGTAACTCGTCTTTGCGCACGCACTTGTCAAGAGCAGCCTTGAGCAGCCTCTCGCGCAACAGCTCGACTATTCGATACTCGGCAATGTTCGCTCGCCTGCCGTCTGACTGCTCGCGATGCAAACCAGTGAAGTTTTCGTAGTCCGCGATCGCCGAAGCCAGCGCGACGGTTCCATTGTTCTCGGTCGCTACGGTCTTGATAATTGGCGGCGTCCAACCATCGGGCCGCTCCGAGATCGAAAGTAACATTTCAAGCTCTCGCTCGGTCCTCAAAACGCCGTCGCGGTCGGCCTTGTTGATGGCGAAGATGTCGCCGATTTCCATGATGCCGGCCTTCATTGCCTGCACCCCGTCTCCCATCCCCGGCACAAGCAAGACGACGGTAACATCCGCGGCCTTCACGACATCAACTTCATCCTGACCGACGCCTACTGTTTCAATGATGACTTTATTATAACCGGCGGCATCCAGTATCGCTACCGCGTCAACTGTCGCGCGAGCAAGGCCGCCAAGGTGTCCTCGCGAGGCCATGCTGCGAATGAAGATTCCCGGGTCGGTCGCCTTGTTCTGCATGCGTATGCGATCGCCGAGCACCGCACCGCCGGTAAAAGGACTCGAAGGATCGACGGCAATAATTCCGACTTGCTCGCCAGCGGCGCGATAGTGGGCGGCAAGCTGATCGACCAGGGTGCTCTTGCCCGCGCCCGGCGCTCCGGTTATGCCGATGACCAGCGCTTTGCCGGTGTGAGGAAAGATCTCCTTGAGCAGCGTGACCGACTCTGCGCGCGCATCTTCCGCCGCGCTGATCGCGCGAGCGATCGAGCGCTTGTCGCCGGCGAGGATCTTCTCTGACAATGAGTTCATCAATGATCGTTTCACGCCCTCAGAATCTGGCGCGCGATCACCGTCCGCTGTATCTCGCTAGTCCCCTCGCCGATGGTGCACAGCTTGGAATCGCGCCAATATTTTTCCGCCGGATAGTCTTTGATGTAGCCGTATCCGCCGTGTATTTGCACGGACTCTTCAGAAACGCGAACGGCCACTTCGCTTGCGTACAGCTTGGCCATCGAAGATTCCTTAGTCGTCGGCTTGCCTGCGTTCTTCATCGCCGCCGCGCGATATGTCAGCAGTCGAGCCGCGTCGATCTGTGTAGCCATATCGGCCAGCTTGAATTGTATCGCCTGGAACTCAGCGATGGACCGCCCGAACTGGTGGCGCTCCTTCGAGTACTTGAGCGCTGCTTCGAAGGCTCCTTGCGCGATTCCAACCGCGAGCGCGGCGATCGATATTCTTCCGCCGTCCAGCACCTTCATCGCTTGAATGAATCCCTGGCCGGACTCTCCTATCAGGTTCGAGTCGGGCAAAAAACAGTCGTCGAACACCAGCGAAGCAGTGTCGCTCGCGCGCATGCCGAGCTTGTTCTCTTTCTTGGCGACGGAGAAGCCTTTGGTTCCTCGCTCGATGATGAAGGCCGAAATGCCGTGTGAGCCGGCGGCTCGATCGGTGATCGCCAGCACGACCGTTGTCTCGGCGAAGGTCGCGTTGGTGATGAAATTCTTCGAGCCGTTCAGCACCCACCCGCCGGCTCGCCGCGCCGCAGTCGTTCGCATCGAACTGGCGTCCGACCCCGAGCTTGGCTCGGTCAGACCCCACGCGGCGAAGTGTTCGCCCTTCGCGAGCGGCGACAGATATTTCTGTTTCTGAGCCTCGTTTCCTCCGATGAAAATGTGCCCGGCCCCAAGCGAGTTGTGCGCGGCAATCGCCAGACCGATGGACGCGTCAACGCGAGCTAGCTCCTCGATGATCGTCGCGTATTCGACGTAGCCCATCCCGGCGCCGCCGTACTCTTCGGGGAACAGCACCCCCATTATTCCGAGCTCGGCAAACTTGGGCTGCAGCTCGACAGGGAAGCGGGCGGCCTCGTCCCATTCCATGACGTGCGGTTTCAGCTCGGCTTCGGCGAACTCGCGAATTGTTCGCTTGATCTGTTGCTGGTCTTCGTTCAACTCAAAGTCCATCGTGCCTCCAGCACTCGGTGCGAAACCCGCGCCCGAGCCTCTTATGTCAGCGACCGGGGGCTGGCGCGAACTGAACATTCTACACGCGCGGGAAGGAAAAATCATGCTTGACAGCCGGCGGTAAACTGACAATTCTTAAGCCTGGAAGCAATCCGGCCTGGGCGAGTTCACTTCCCATCACGATCTATGAAGTCATAGGAGGCGCATGGATATCGAAGGCACTATTCAGTTCATTCTCGACCAGCAGGCTCAGTTTTCCAGTGATATGGCGCGAATCGACTCGACGTTGGAACGAACGGGTGAGTTTCTGGCGACCCTGGCGCAGCGTCAAATAACAACCGAGGAGACCACACGGGGTTTAGCGAACTCTCAGGAACGAACGGGTGAGTTTCTGGCGACCCTGGCGCAGCGTCAAATAACAACCGAG
>JBBPIG010000009.1:212700-242179 GCA_038040445.1 Acidobacteriota bacterium
GAAACCACGCGGAGTTTGGCTGAGCGTCAGAACAAGACGGAGGAGACAATCCTGGAAGTGGGGCAAACCATGTTGGACGTCGCGAATGCCCAGGCACGGACCAGCGAGATTCTCACGACCCTGGCTGAGCGTCAGATAGCAACGGAGGAAACCACACTGAGTCTGGCTGACCGTCAGAACAAGATGGAGCAAATAATCCTGGAGGTGGGGCAAACGATGCTGGAAGTCGCGAACGCTCAGGAACGCACGAACGCGATTCTGGAGCGTCACATAGCAAACCACAACTAATTCGAGCGTCACCTGACTCTCTTGCTATTCCTGTCTCGTGGGAGCGGCTTGATGTTTGTGCGGCGCGGCTTTGCCTCTTTCGGCTTTCGATGTGTCCTTGCGGGAGGAGCTTGGAAGAATCTCTGCACTTCCTTAATAGTAAGCTCACGATGCTGACCCGGCGCGAGGCCCACGTCGGTGATGTGACCGATCTTGACGCGGCGGAGCTTCACCACTGAGTGGCCGATCGAATCGAACATGCGCCGGATCTGTTGGTTCTTGCCTTCACGCAGGATGACTTCGTACCAATCGTTGCCGGCTTTCCTTGTGCGGTCGATCAAGCGTATCTCGGCCGGCGAAGTGTGAGCCCTCCCTAACGCGATCCCGCGACGCAAGCGCCCGATCTGTTCTTCGCTGGGCGAGCCCTTCACTTTCACGTGATAGACTTTTTCGACGCGGCCGCCCTTCGTCACAAGATCTGTTAAGTCACCATCGTTTGTGAGAATGATCAATCCTTCAGTGTTGAAGTCAAGACGTCCGACAGGATGAAGCCCGCGGCGCGCGGAAGGCGGCAGCAAGTGCGCTACAAGCGGGCGATTCTTAGGATCGGAGGCTGATGACAGATAACCTCGAAGCTTGTTGATAAGTATGTACCGCTTCTCTTGAGCGCGAATTGAAGTGATCAGCTTGCCGCGTACCTTGATGTGATCACGTTCCGGATCGGCTTTCATGCCAAGCTCGGTGGCGGCCTTGCCGTTAACGGTGACTTCGCCTCGGCGCATCATCTCCTCTGCAGCGCGCCGCGAAGAGATGCCTGCGTTCGCGATTATCTTTTGAACACGTTCCAGCATGTGTACCAAGCCTGTAAGGCCAGCGATATTGGTTCAACTGCTCATGAGGTCTTCGAAGTCTTCGAGGTTCGGAAGCTCTGACAGATCGTTGAGCCCGAAATGGATCAAGAAGTCCTTCGACGTGCCGTAAAGCATCGGCCGGCCGACGACCTGTTTGTGGCCCTTCGCGACAATCAACCGCCGGTCGAGCAGCGTCTTTATCGCCGAAGTCGAAGTCACGCCGCGAATCTCGAGAATCTCGGGAATCGTGACCGGCTGCTTGTAAGCGATGACTGCAAGCGTTTCAAGCGCGGCCAGCGATAGTCGCGCCGACGGCTGCGACTTCAAATAGCGCCTCACATACTCGCTGACCTCGAGCCGCGTCGTTATGCGATAGCCGCCGGCGAGTTGCCGCACTTCGAGTCCTCCGCCGCGGGCGTTGAACTCTTCTGCCAGTTGGTCCGTCGCGGTCTGAATGTCGGCGACGGATTCGCCTTCGAGGATCGCGGCAAGTTGCTTTACACTGATCGGTTCTTCGGAGACGTAGATCAGCGATTCGATGATTGGTTTTAGTTCGTCAACGGTCATAGATTAAGAAATGATGCGTGAAACGTGATGCGTGATTCGTGATAAGGGATTCGTGATAAGTGATTCGTGATAGTTGACTGCAAGCTGCAGCCGCGTTCCGGTCACGCATCACGGATCACGGATCACGGATCACGCATCACGCCTCACTATTACAATGTCTCCAAATGTCTCGGACTGCGTCAGGCGGATGGCCAGTTCCTTTACCAGCTCGAGCACTGCCAGAAAAATCAATACCATCTCGCGGCGGGACGCGGCACGCTCGAACAATTTCCGCGCGCTCACTTCCGTCGAGTCATTCAGCATTAATCTGATCTCGGCAATTTTTTCAGCCATCGTCATCTCGTCGCGAGCGATTTCAATCTCGCTGATCGCGCGCCGCCGATCCATCACCTCTTTGAAGACCTCGAATAGCTGAAAGAGTGTTGCGGCGACTTCGGGATTATCCTCGTCGCTCTCCATCGAAGCGCGGCTGAAAGCGGCGGCTTCCATCATCGCCCGCTGATGAAGCACGTTGGCGGCGCCTTTGAATTTTTGATGCTCGAGCAATTGGTACACAAGACCGGCGCGCGGGTCCTCGAGCTCTTCTTGGGGCGCGTCCGGGTCGCGCGGCAGCAACATCTGCGTCTTGATGTGAATCAGGGTCGCAGCCATCACCAGGAACTCACCGGCGACGCCAATATCCAGCTCCTGCATCGCGCGCAGGTAGTCCAGGTACTGCTCGGTGATCCGAGCGATGGGGATGTCGTAGATGGAGACCTCTTCTTTGCGGATCAGATAAAGCAACAGGTCGAGCGGACCCTCGAACATCGAGAGCTTGACCTTGTACTGATCGGTGGTCTCCGCAAACTCAGCCTGGTCTTCAGCGGGGCCACTCATCCGATCGGTCTCTTTTGTGAATGCTTCTTTCATCTGTCAAACGCCTACTTCAAATTCAAATAATTTCAAATCTCACAAATCTCTTAATCCGCAATCGGCAATCGGCAATCGGCAATTCTTGTTAATCCCAATCCATCTTGATCGCGCGGCGCACCTCCGCCATTGTCTTTTTCGCTTCGAGGCTCGCGCGGCGTGAACCTTCCTTGATCATCGCCACAACCTGATCGGGGTTGTCGCGAAGCTTGCGGCTGCGCTCGGCAATCGCGCCGTAGCGCTCGATTATTGAGTCGGCGAGCGCGCGTTTGCGATCTACGCAGCCGATTCGCGCATTGCGGCAATCGTCGTCGAAACGGTCAGCATCCGGCGGAGCCAGGAAGAAACGGTGCATCTGGCACACGTCGCAATCCTCGGGATGACCGGGATCGGTCCTCTTGATGCGCGTGCGGTCTGTGATCATCATCCGAGCCTTCTCTCGCACGACCTCGGCGGAATCGACCAGATAGATCGCATTGCCGTAGCTCTTGGACATTTTTCGTCCGTCGGTTCCGGGCAGCACAGGCACTTCGGTGTGAAGCTCCTTGGGCTCGGGGAAGACGTCGCGAAAGAAGTTGTTGAAACGCCGCACAATCTCGCGAGTCAGTTCGACGTGCGAGGCTTGATCTTTGCCAACCGGAACGAAGTCGGCTTTATACATGATGATGTCCGCCGCTTGAAGCACCGGGTAGCCGAGGAATGCGTAGTTGCCGATGTCTTTATCGGCGATGTTCTCGCGCTGCTCCTTGTAAGTCGGAACGCGTTCGAGCCAGCCGAGCGGCGTGATGGCCGACAGGATCACGTGAAGCTCGGAGTGCTCGGGGATCAACGACTGGATGAAGATGGTCGAGCGCTCGGGGTCGAGCCCGGCAGCCAGCCAATCGCTTACCATGTCGATCGTGTTTTGCTTGATCGCGCTCGTATCGGCATAGTCGCTGGTGAGCGCGTGCAAATCCGCGATGAAGTAGAAGCACTCATACTCACGCGAATCCTGCAGGCGGATCCAGTTCTTGAGCGCGCCCTCGTAGTTCCCCAAATGGAGATTCCCGGTCGGGCGCATCCCGCTCACGATTCGTTTTTTGCCGGCCTTCTCATTCACTCGAACAACCTTCGCGGCCCCTCATACTTGAAGAAGCAAGATGACAAACTCGTAAAGCGGACGGAAGATGGCGCCAAACACCCCCAGGAACATCAACCCGTACAGAAGCATGAACCCGTAAGGCTGGACCTGTTGGTACGCTTCGGCCATCGAGGCAGGCAGCAGCTCTTCGAGCACGTGGCTTCCGTCAAGCGGCGGCACGGGCATCAGGTTGAAGACTCCGAGGCCGATGTTCAGCAGGAGCATTGTGCTGAGCAGCACCGACAACGGCGCCATGAATCCAGCATCCTCCTGCAGCGGCATGACCAGTGTGTAGTAACCCCCGCGCAGAAACACAACACCAGCGATGATCAACGACTTGATTATGATGAAAGCGATCGCCGCGAGAATGAAGTTGCTGATCGGACCGGCTGCCGAGACGCAGATGTTGGCTTTGGTCTTGTCGCGCCACATCAGCGGATTGGTCTGCACGGGCTTTGCCCAGCCTAGCAAAGGAATCCCCGACAGCGCGCTGATGATCGGGAAGAGGATCGTTCCGAACACATCGATGTGGGCAATCGGGTTCAGCGTGATTCGGCCCTGCATACGCCCGGTGTCGTCGCCAAACCTTTCAGAAGTCCACGCATGCGCCGCTTCGTGGAATGAGAGTGAAAACAGAAGAACAATGAACCAGATTATGAGGTTGCCGACATCGATGTTTCCCAAGAACGAATACTCCGCATGCGGCCCGGGGCCAGGTTACGATCAGACTGAAAGCTAACACGCGCTGTTGGGCATGTCAAAGAATGGCGTTGTTGGGTGGTGTCCTAGTTTCAACTCTCTGCGCTACCTCGGGGTCCTCCGCGCCTCGGCGGTTAGGGTTTTTCCACAGCCTTCACCGCAGTGACGCAGAGAACGCAGAGAATAGTAAGGTTAGAAAGGCCAATAGCCTTCGATTCCCAGGTGTACGCGGAAGATCTCGCGGTTGGTCGCAATGATCATGTTCCCCTGATCGTCAAAGCACAGTCCGACGATGCCTATGCCCGCGACTGCCATTTCGGCTTCGGCGTCGGGAGTGATCTTGATGATGCCGCGATGACCACGCCGGCTCGCGGCCACGTAAGCATTGCCGTCGCGATCGAACGCTAAGCCCTGCGGTCTTCCCAGCCCCGAGAAGAATCGCATCACTTCGCCCTCGGGGCTGATCCTCATCACCGAATCGAAGCTGGAGAGCGTCGGCCCGGTCACGTATAGATAACCGTCAGGTCCGAAGGCCAGATGGTAGGCGGCCATGCTCGGTTCGAGCGTCGCGAAGCTTGTCCCTTCGCCGATCTCGTTCACAAGGTAGATCGTACCGCTGCGGTCGCCCACGAACATTCGCCCTTCTGAATCGAACGCAATGCCTGTGGCGATGCCAAGGTTTCGGGCGAACTCCTCGGCTTCTTTGAACGGCGTCACGCGATAAACCGTTCCGTCGTAGCGGCTCGTTATGAACATCTCGCCGCTCGGGCTGAAGGCGAGACCCGTCGGATTGATCATGTCGGTGAGGAACGGCTCGCTGTCGCCGTTGGGGGTGATCTTGTAAACGGAGACCGGGACCTTCTGGCCGCGCGTTCCTGAAAGCGTGGTATACACTGCGCCGTTGTCGCGATCGTACGCGGGATTGGCAACCGGATGCAGGTTCTCGGCTAGCTTTTGGCCCACGATGAACGGCACGCCTTCGCTCACCGAGCCGTTTGATTCCAGAGTTACATAGGCTTCACCGCCGACTACAAACAGGCCGGGAGGCACCGGCGCAATGACGCGAGTGGCCGAGGCGCTTACCGGTCTGGTCTCCGCGCCTCCAAAGAGCACGCGAGCATCCTCGTAGGTGGAAAAGACGAAGTCATTGCAGGTGATGATGACTTCACCGCCCTCCACTCCTGCATTGGGCACGATGCTTTCGATCACAGGCTGCGCCATTCTCGCCGCTCCTCGATTGCTCGATCAAGACCCGAGTATATTACGATGCTGTGCATTGATTGTCCACAAAACCACATTGAGCGTTTTACGCTTCAAAAAGACTCTGCACGTCTTTCAATGACAACGCGGCGAGGCTTTCGATGATGCGGTTGGCTTCGGAAAGCTTCTCTTTCGGATAAGTGTTCGATACTGCCAGACAGGGCATCGCTGCCTCACGCGCTGCGCGAATGCCGCGGATTGAGTCTTCGATCACCAGACACTCGCCGGGTTTGATAGGATCACCGCTCAGAGCATTCAACAAATCAAGGGCCTCGAGGAATGGATCAGGATTCGGCTTGCTTCGGGCGACGTCTTCCGAGCTTACGATCACCCGAAAGCAATCACGCAAGCCTCCATATTCCAGGATCAGTTCGATCTCAATTCTAAGCGCGCCCGAAGCAATCGCTAATGGATAGCATTCGGCAGCCCTGTGAATGAACTCCGCCGCGCCCGGAAAGATCTGAAGGCCGGCCTGCATCATCTGCCGTACGTATTCGGCTTTTCGCCCGATCATCTCGTTCAGTTGGTCCTGTGTAAGCGATCGGCCGCGCTCGCCGAATGCCCGCGTGAAACAACTTCGGTCATCAAGCGCGAGATAATGCGCGAGGTAGTCCTCTTCGGTGATCGCGATGCCTTCTTCCCTCAGTACGCGATCGAACGCTGCCAGGTGAAGCGGTTCGGTGTCGGCGATGACCCCATCGCAGTCGAAAATGATTGCTCTTAGCATAGGTCTTCACGTGCGGTCTGCTCGAAACTGGGAGGCTCTTCACACCATAAAACAATGAGGAGTGAAAAGCTCGTAAAGCCTGTCACTCCTCTTTTTTGTCTCAAGGTTTAGAGTTCAAGCTTTAGCTTGCGGGCCGCAACCCGCAACCTGAAGGTTGAACTCTGAACTCTAGTTGTTCGGCTGCGCCGTCTTCTTAGCCTCGCTGGCTTTCTTCAGTTGCCTGAGCGCGGTATCGGCTTCCTCGCGCGTCACCGAGCCGTCTTTGTTCAGGTCGAGCGCCTTGAAAGTGCGTTCGTTGCCCATCTCGTCAGTGGTGATCTTGCCGTCCTTGTTCTTGTCGTTCTTCTCGAACAGGTTGCTCACTTCAACGCCCCCGGTTGCTTGAGCTTGTGCTTCATTCACTGCGCGGAAGAAGCCGTTCATCTCTTCTTGCGAAAGGTCGCCGTTCTGATCCTTATCGAGTGTCTCGAACAATGAGACGATTTTTGCGAACTCCTCGCGCGACACCTTGCCGTCGGCATTCGCATCCATAAGCTTGATCAGGCTCTCGCCGGTACGCGGCCCGCCAACCATCATGCGGCCCCCGCCCGAGCGCATTGCATTCCATTCTTCCTCATCGAGAAAGCCGTCGCGGTTGGCATCGAGGCGATCGAAGAACTGGGGCGGCATCTGGGCTGCTTCTTCGCGGCTAATCTTCTTGTCTTTGTTCTTGTCCAGATCGGCGAACTCCGGCATCTGGATCTGCATCCGCTGACCGCCTCCACCGAATCCCGGTGGCGGGGGCATCGGTGGATGGTCCTGTGCGGACGCCACTGCAATGCTGCCAGCCATCACGGCAAATGAAAACAATAGTCCAAAAACTTTCTTCATAGACTTCATACTCCTCAAGTATTGGGCGCCGTCCGACTAGAAATTAAACCTTATGCTCAGGTCAATTCTGCGCGCCCCGTTAAAACCAAAACCAAATCCGCCGCCACCACCGCCGCCAACGTTATTGGATCTGCCGAAGAATGGCGAGGTGAGAGTGCCGTTGAATCGTCCTTCGTTCAGGTGATTGAGCACATTTGTGGCGTTGATGCTGAGCGTCAGATTGTACTTATGGCGATTGGCGCCGAAGCCCGGACCGCCCATCACCATCATGGCGCCTCCGCCTCCACTCATCACCATCGTCCCGCCACCGGCTGGCGCTTGGGGAGCGCGAGCGCCGGTATTGCCGCCGGCATTGGCGCCGCCGCGCCCGCCGCCGCCCTGTCCGCCCCCTTGTCCGCCGCTGCGACCACTGGCGGCATCTCCGCCGCGCCCCCCGCCGCGCTGATTTTGCGCTTGCCGGTCGCCTTGTTGCCCACCTTGCGTGTTTTGGGCTGCGCGATTTGCGTTCATGCCGGGGAAGTTGTTAGGCGGCGGGCCAAAGCCGAAAGTTCTCGATATGCCGATGTTCACGCTAATGGAGCCGGCAGCTTGTCCGAAATTGCGAGGAATGATCGCATCGCCCGGCAGCGGGTTCGGATTGAACGTGCCGAAGCGGGTAACTATCGCTCCAGTATCGCCTGCATTCGCGAAGGCCGGCCGGTCGGTAAATTGATTGTCGCCATTGTTGTCGCGGCCGGTGATTATGTTGAACGTACCTCCGCTCCTTAAGCTAACGTTTGGGGTAAGGCGCAATTGCCCCGGAATCGTAAAATTCCCGACGAAGTTGAATTGGTGCCGCACATCGGACGATGCCCGCCCATACTCTGTGGAGAGGTCGTAGGGATTGGCCGGCATCGTGCCTGAGCCATCCGTATCGTTGCGCGCGGACGCTAGCGTGTAGAAGCTGAACAGCGATACCTTCTGATTAAGGTTTGCGCGCAAACCGACTCGCATCTGATGCCGCCTCGAGAAGCCCGTAGACTCATATTGAAGTATGGGTCCGACCTCGGGGAAAGGAACTATCGGCTGCCCGTTTTCAAATTCAAGAGGAGCGTTGATGTTTCGCGAGCGAAGCAGATGTACGCCTCGGAAGACGTCGTAGGAAATCGAAGCGAACAAATTCCTGGGCAACTGCCGTTCATAACTGATGCTGCCCTGTATCGTGTAGGGCGCGTTGAAGTCCTCAGCCTTGGAGCGAGTGGTCGGGTCAATCCGCGCGGCCAGGTCAAACGTGTTGGGGATGTTTCTGAAAAAGTTAGGCTGCTGGATGACGAATTGCTGTTGGTGCCCGCCATCGAACCTTATTACATCCGCCGTCAGGCCCGTGTCGATGCGGCTATAGAAGACGCCGCCGCCGCCTCGAATGTTGCTCTTCTTATCAAGCGCCCAGACGACGCCGAACCGAGGCGAGAAATTAACCTTGTCTTGCAAATGCGTCTGGAAGTCGTGCCTGAGCCCGAACGAGAGCGTCAGCTTTGGTGATGCTTTCCAGTCGTCCTGCAGAAACCAACCAAACTGCCACTGGGTGAAACCTATGAACGGATCGCCGCGATTAGTTGAGAATTGGGACGGGCGCACGCCAACATCTCCTCGCAGCACGGCAGCGAACTGATCGAGCGAACTGAAAGTGAATGTGCCGTTGAAGTTCGACCGATTGAGGTTCTCAAACTGATCCGCTTCGGCGGTGAAGCCGGTTTTGAACGTGTGCGTCTTGTGGGTGTAGGTGAGTATGTTGGCGGCATCCAGGTTGCGGTTTATGTTATCCGAGAAGCTCTGGCTGCCGCCGCCGTTAAACGAATCCAGCACGTTGATGGCTATGTCGTTTGATAGTCCGCGAGATTGGCTCGATCGCCGGCTCATTTGAACACGCATCTCGTTGACGGCGTGTTCGCTTGCAATTGTGGTGAACGAAAACCGCATTGTGTCCTCATTGGAGGAGGACGTGCTGGCTCGCTCCGGCAGGAAAAATCCGCCGCCGCCCAAGTTTAGCGACTTGTTCTCCGACCGCCGGTACTGAACTCCGATTGTGTGCTTTTTGGTTAGAAGGATATCTGTGCGAACGGAGAAGTTGAACCCTCGCCGCGGGGTCAGGAAAGTCGTAAGGAACGGTTGCGGCTGAAGGGTCGTCGGGTTCAGAACTATCGCGTTGATAACGTCGTTCTCATCCAGCTCATTCCGGGAAAAATCAAAGAAGAGTCCGGCGCGATTGCGCACTATTGGGCCGCTGAAGTAGCCGCCGTACCTGCGGGTTTGCAGAGGCGCCCTGAATGAAGCGTACGGGTTGCGAGCGTTGAGCGACTCGTCGTTGAAGTTTAGATTGAAGCCGCCGTGATAAGTATCCGCGCCCGGTTTCGTGATGATTTCAATGCGGCCAAAACCCGTTTCAGTATGCTCCGCCGAGAACGGATTTGTGTTTATGTTGATTCTGAGAATAGCTTCCTTCGGCGGAATCTGGCCGCGCTCGCGGAAGCCTCCGACAAAAACAGATGCATCGGCGCCGGCAGCCCCCGCCATCTGCTTGAGCGTCTCGAGCAACTCGTCGGGGTCATCGGGAAGGGCTTCGAGGTCCTTCTCGGTCAATGTGATCGCCGAAAGATTCTTATCGGGGTCGGTGGAAATCGCCGCCGCGTCGTCTTTCACCTCGACCTTCTCGGCGAGCATGATTTTCAGCTTCACATCGAATGGCCCGCTTGGTTTCGTGGTGAGGTCGATCAGCTCTGAGAATTTGCCGAAGCCTTCGACTTCCACGCTCAGCGTGTACACTCCCGGCTTAACTGTGAATCGATAACGGCCGTGATCATCGGCCACAGCGGTGTACTTTTGACCCTTGCCGTCGTCGAGCGTCAGAGGCGCCGCGGTGAGATAGGCATTGGTCTCGTCTATCACGGTGCCACGCAGCTCGATCATACCCTGGCCCTGTGCTGCACCGGGCGCAACCAGCGCGAAAAAGTTCACCACTAGTAAGAGTGAACTGAGCGAAATAGCAATTGTTCTTTTCAGCATCTTCGATTCTTCTCTTTTCTTAACTGCTTCTCTTGTCATTCAGTTGATGCAGCGTCCAAGTTCCAATAACTGCACTGCAATATCTCAAAGGGGCCGCCTTACTTCTTGGACCGATCTTTCTCCTGCTCGCGCATCTTGTCGTGCTTCTGAACCATCTCCTCGTATTTTGGAAGCTGCTCCGGAGACAACAACGTCCGAATGCGGTCCCGCGACTCTTGCCGCACGGCGTTGAACTTGGGCTCGAAGTCCTTAATCCGGGGCTCCATATCCTTCCTTATCTCGCGGTATTTGTCGGTGGTCTCATCAAGGATCTTCTTAATCTGGTCCTGTTGGTCTGACGTGAGACCGACCTCCTCATCCATCCGTTTGATGAGGAACTCGGCCCCGCCCCGTCGCGGGTCCTTCTTGCTGGAGCCGGTCAGGCTCTGATACAGGTTGAGCGACAGCGCTCCGGCTGCGAATCCGATTACGAATACCGACAGCACAATGAAGCGAGCCTTTGTCTGGCTGTTGGGCCTACTTTCCATTTTCCTTCTCCTCGACCGCGACTAGAGTCTCGAGCACGTCGTCGCGGGTCGGCGCGGGATAATCGTACATATCGGGGAACACGACCCGCTCTCTCGGGCGGACCGCAGCCTGGCTTATGTTGTCAGAAGGCGGTTGTCTCCACATCAACGTGGCGCCGATGATCACAAGCAACAGGACAGCCATCACAGGAACCAGTTGACGCGCAGTGAGCAACAAAGCAGCCGCCCACGATTCGTCTGCGCGGCGAGACTGGGAAAGCTCGGGACCGCGCGCGATCCTTGCGCGGAGCGCCCTGAAGAAATCCTCGTCGGGCGTAATCGGTTCCGGCGCGGCCGCTGCGTCGAGAGCCGCGCGCTGCAACCCGAACAGCCGGTACTCGAGCGCGCATCGCGTGCAGGTTTGCAGATGACGCTCGGTGGCTGCTCGCTCGGTCACGTTCATCCCAGTGCCAGCGGAGCGCTCGTCCAACGGGGCAAACCGCTTCTGCGCCTGGCGGCACACCATATTTGTTTCTCCACTCACCTTGTCCATCATTTCTGTTGACTCCTCTGCATTCGCTCTCCGCTTAAGACCAATCGCTTCATTGCAGCCCTGAGCACCCGGCGGGCCCGGAAGGCTCGGACCTTAACTTTCGACTGGCCCCACCCGGTCATCTCCGAGACTTCCTTAACCGAAAACCCATCGCGGTCTATGAGCACGACGACCAGTCTGTCCTCCGCCTCGAGCTTACCCAAAAGCCGGTCCGCTATCTCGGCGGCATCGCGCTGGCGTTCGGCGCTTGCGTGGCGGTCACGGGCGACTTCCAACATCTGAAGCTCGAACCACTCGTCCTCCTGCTGGGTCTCCTGCGGTAACTGCTGCTCGATCCGCCGGCGTTGCGCGCGAAGGTGATCGTAGCAAGCATTCACTGCGATCTTAGCGACCCACGCCTCAAACGACCGGCCCAGCGTGAATGTGCCGAGCGAGAAGAAGGCCTTGGCGAATACTTCCTGCGCGATGTCTTCTACCATGTCGCGGCGGCGAAAAAAGCTGCCGGTGATGCTGAAGACGCGCTGACTGTGACGCCGTACGAGGGTTTCAAAACTGTCCTCGTCGCCGGCGAGGCTGCGTCTGATCAACTCGTCTTCATCGGTCGTGCGATCTGCTTCGTGCAGGCTCACTGCCCCTTCGGATACAGAAGCCGAGCGCGCCTCGCCGCTACCGATATTTTGTTCATCGGAGTGTCGATCCAACCCTGCGCGGCCTATTTCCGAAGCTTCGCCAACCAGCGCCTGACGGGCCGTGCTTTGCGCGTTTCCCTTATCGGCCTGCTTCAATCCACGCTCCACTGAATTGCGGGATCTGAGGTCCCGAATGATGCTGCGAACGACTTTCGTTTCGTCTCGTTTGTTTCTCGCGCCACACCCACTGGCGCAATCGAGGTTGATCAGTTGGCTAACCTGACTAACGTAGCGACGCTAGCTTTGTTCGCCTTTTTCATCAACCCGCTGCCCGCCGCCCCGGCCAGTTTGTTTGCAAAGAACTATTGATGACCCACGTGCCAAGTCCGTGCCAAGCCCGTCAACAGTGTATAAGACGATGGGGCTACTTGAACGGTTACTAAAAGTTAAGCGGGCTTATTTACGGTGCCCAAACGTCCGAATGTACCGTAGACTGTCCAGTCTGCGTTTTGAGTCATCCGCAGACTGGACAGTCTACGCTACATCGAGAAGAGCGAGGTTTGGGTTGCGGGCGGACTTAACCCCCGAGTCATGAGCTCCTGGGCAGGACGTAGAACATCACTGCGAAGTAGTGGCAAATGCTTCCGGCCATGACAAACACATGCCAGATGGCGTGATTGTAAGGAACTCGCTTCCAGGCGAAGAACAACACACCTACGGTGTAGAACAATCCGCCGGCGAATAACCAGATCATCCCTGACAAAGGGACCGCTGCCATCACCGGCTTGATCGCAATCAGCACCAGCCAGCCCATCGCGACATAGACTAAGGTCGAGACTATTTCAAACCTCTCAACGTGGAAGAGTTTCCAAAGGATTCCGAAGACAGACAGACTCCAGACCAACGCAAACAGCGTCCAGCCCCAGAAGCCGCGCAGGTTGACCAAAGTGAAAGGCGTGTAGGTTCCAGCGATCAGCAGGTAGATCGCGGTGTGATCGAGGATCTTGAGGATTCTTTTCCACCGCGGCGTGTGAAAGCTGTGATACAGCGTCGAGGCGGTATACAAAAGAACGAGCGTAACGCCGAAGGTCGTGCACCCGGCAATGTGCCATGCGTCTCCCCGAAGAATAGAAAGGACAACCAGCACTACGAGGCCCACCACGCTCAGAGCCAGCCCGATGCCATGGGTGATCCCGTTTGCCAGTTCTTCTATTAGGTTCTCGCTATCGGACTTGCTCATAGTTTCTGATCAAAGCAACTTCAGCTAAGCACTATCTTTAGAGATCGTTACGCGTTTCGACATATCGAACTCCGAGTTCAACAGTTGCTGAGACGCCGAACTATCTTATGAACGCCCTCAGTGCTTCGATGCGCTGGCTCAATTCAATCGGCGATAGATGCCGGTATTGCTCCGGAACCATCTCTCTCGACGTAGCCTCGCGAGCCGCAACCAGGATCTGATACTCGACGGCCATCTCGTCGCGAGCCGGGCTGAATTCGTTGGCTACCTGCTGGATGTCTTGTTGGCCCGTCTTATCGCGGCCTGCCATACGAGCCATTCGCCGCGCGCGGATCAGCATCGACTCGATGTCAGCGCCCGACAGCGTCAGCGTGTTTTTGGTGATCGGCGACCAGTCCGTCACTTCGTGTTTGATCTTGTGCTTGTGAACCATTGCCTCGACGACGGCCAAGCGGTCTTCCTCCGAGTCGGGATAGAACAGTGATATGTGCTCTTCGGCGCGCCCCTGGCGCTTAAGGTCAATCGGCAACAAGTCAGGCCGGCTGGTCATCAGTATCCACAATATGCGCCCGCGATTCCGGGTGTCGCCCATTGCCGCCGCAAGCTTTGAAAAGATCCGCGCGTCAACACCCGAGTCTCCCCCGGACTCGCGCGAGCCCAGCGTCGCGTCGGCTTCGTCTACGAGCACTACGATCGGCGCAAGCGTCTGAAGCAGGTTCAGTATTTTTTCAAGATTCGCTTCGCTCGAGCCGACCCAGCGCTCGCGAAAATTCTTGAACGCCACGACGTTCAAGCCGCAATCGTGCGCGAAGCATTCCGCCAGAAAAGTCTTGCCCGTTCCGATCGGACCCGAGATCAGAATCCCCATTGGCGCTTCTTCAGTGTTGCCCGCGCGAATGGTATCGGCGATCGAGCGCATGTAGCTTTTCGCTTTATTCATCCCACCCACCGAGTCCAACCCGAAGCGCGGCTGAACGAACTCTACAAGCCCGACGCATTCGGCTTCGATCAGTTCTTTCTTCTTCTGCCGAATCTTGTCGAGCGTAAGCGGGTTGCTCTCGCTGGCCGCGCTGCGCATCAACGAATTCAGGTGCACGCGATTGAGCCCGGATGTGGTCAACGCCAACTGTTCGTCGGTGACCTCGTTCGAGAGCTGCGGTAACTGAGAGCGCAGATGGCCTATGAACTCCAACCGCTCTGCGTCATCGGGGTAGGGGATATCAATCGCCGACAATCGCGAGTTCTGTCTGATGCGCGGGTGAATCTCGGCCACGCTCTCCGCGACAAGTATGACGATGTTGTCCTTCTTGAGCAGTCGCGAGCTCGTTATCCAGCGCTGAAATGCGACCAGGTTTGTTCGGTCGTCGCCCGACATGAAGCTCG
The DNA here is from genome assembly GCA_038040445.1 of Acidobacteriota bacterium. Lineage (NCBI taxonomy): Bacteria > Pseudomonadati > Acidobacteriota > Blastocatellia > Candidatus Onstottus > Candidatus Onstottus frigus. Next base: position 227,324 of record JBBPIG010000009.1, read on the forward strand.
CGTCGCCCGAGGGGATGATCGTTTCGAGGAAGTTGATGATCACGGCAACTTGATCGCCGTAGAGCAGGAAATGCTCGATCAATGGCAGCGCGCGACCCGGTTCTTTCGGAAGCTGTCGAAGCGCGTCGCGATTCATCAGCGGGTCCGAGACCCGCAGCAAAGCTGCAAACTGCCGCTCGGCTTCCGGGGAACCGAACTTGATCCCTTCGCTGCGGTTGTAAGTCAGCAGATGCTTGGTCCCGACCAGCTCGCGCTGAAGGTAGTTGGGCAGGCTGATGTACTCGGTGCCGGACCTTACCAGATCATAGATATTGTTGTAGAGAAGGAAGTGACTGGCCTCGCCCGCATAGTACTTGCGCGCCATGCGCGCCGCCCATGAGGGGAGCTGGTCGATCTCGTCTAGTAGTAATCTTGTTCGTGATGATGACATAACTTGTTTAGGGTTCCGGGTTCAGGGTTCCGGGTTCAGGGTTCCGGGTTTGCGTTGATCTTCTACGAACGCGCTGTCAAACCTCACTTACATAGCCCGCAATCCCGAATCCTTGAACTCTGAGAACCCTGAACTCGGAACCCTGAACCCTGAACTACTGCCTTTGCGCGAGCGGGGGACGCCCGGACTGTGACGAGCGGTCGGCGGCATCCAACTGGTTCATGATCGGCGCCGTCTCGTCGAGTATTTCCTTGGTCAGCTCGATCGACGACAGCAGCGACTCGAAATCGAGTGACGAGATATGCTCCGGCGTGGGCATCGTTATCACCTGATCGTTCACCAGCCCGAAAAAGCTCTCGATCGATTGAAGCTGGGCCTCGACTCGCTTCATCGAGCGCTCCATGTCGTCGTAGGTCTTCATCCTCTTTTGAAGGAACTCCAGGTTGGTGTGATAAAGGCGCCGCGTGTCGTCATCGAGAGCCGAGGCAATCGCCCGCTCGGCTTGCTGAATCTGGTTTTGAATCGTTTGCCGGTTGATCGAGCGCATATGGTTCTTTCGCCGCCGGTAGGTGTCGAGCAGATCGACGTACGACTCCCAGTACACGTCAAGGGTTTCTATTCGCTCCGGCACCTCAACGACCCCGGTGAATTTTTTGTAGTTCTGGTAAATCTGGTTCTTCATCCAGCGAAGGTATTCGACGGCTTCGCGCTCGCGCGGGTCGAACGACTTCACCAGATCTTCGCGCCGGCGATTACGATCCGCCATCGCGCGCCGCCTGGTTCTTTGATCCACCAGTCTGCGATACCCCGGCGTGTTGGGCACGGTTGAGAGGTACAACGCTTCGGCGGTAGCGCCGGCCGCAAGCGGTATCCACGGCGCCAGCCACGCCAGGAAGCCAAAGTCGCCGGCCGCGGTCGCTGCGAACACCGCTAGCGCGACGAATATCACCATCGCCCAGATGTTGAGCGGTTCCTTGATCGCTTCTTTAACGTAGCTTACCTGTTCTGCCATAGTCCCGAATTGTTCAACCCATCCCTGTCGAGCAGCCGTCGTCAAGAACGTTCGCTTTCGAGCTTCAGGATGCGTTCCTCGAAGTCATCCGATCATTGAGCAGCTTTGTGACATCGGAGAACGTGGGTCGAAGCCTCATCTTAAGATCTTTGAACTCGTCGTAGACCCAACGAACCCTCCGGTCCATGCTCTCCAGCCGCTGCTCCATTCTCTCCTGCCGTTGCTCTATACTAGTCAATCGCGACAAGACTTGCTCCCAAATCGGCCGCGTTTCGTGGAGCCTCGCATCTACCTTCGTCTCCAACTCCGACTGCCGTTTCTCAAACGCCTCCATGCGATCGCCGAGCTTGCCCAACAGTCCAACTACCTCATCGAACCTGCCGTTCAACTGGAATGTCACATCGTCGCTCATAGGAACCCTCTCACTCCAACGCCTTCGCGCGGTCAGAAGGTCCCAGCGTCTTCTCCGCGGAGGAATCGCTCTGAATCGATGGTGGCGCTGGCCCCGACGGGGTGTCAGGCACCAATCCCATTTGCCGCTTGTAAGCCGTCAGGGTGTCTTCGATCTGAATGTTCAACGACTCGCGCTCGATGTCCTGAATCTGCGACTCGACTCCCCCGGTGGCCAGGTCCATTCGAGCTTCGGCGGCCGCGGAGCGCCGTTGAATTCGCTCGCGCATCTCCTGGAACGTGCCAGCATCATCGCCGATCTGGAATGAAGCCATCGCCTGCGAAAGTTGCTCCTGCATCTTTGCGCCGCGCGCCTCATTGACCAGTTGTTGCGCCTCAGCCGTTCGCTTCTTTACCTGAAGGATGTAGTTGTCCAGGAACTTCTTCGCTTGTTCGGACGCCACGCGCGAAGTCTCAAGCTGTTGCCGCGAGCGTTCAAGCGCTGTCTGTTTCTCCTGAAGCGCGGTGATGTATGTGCGCGCGATGTCGTCGCGGCCCGTACTGATGGCGGCCTTTACCTTGGCGTCATAGTCTTTGATCTCGCGCTCGAGAATGACTACTTCCTTCTGCAGGAGCTTCTCGGTTGCCATTACCTGCACGACGTTGTTCTGCATCTGAGGGACCTTCTCGCGCATGTCGCGGATGGTCTGTTGCAGGATCAGCTCGGGGTCTTCGGCACCCTCGATGAGTCCCCCGAAAATTGAACGGAATAGCCTCTTGAGTCTAGCCCACATTTCCCCCTCCTAAACGGGCGGCCTCGGGTTCCACGCTTGCGGCCCACTTTGTACTCAACGGGGCGTTCGACTTCGCTAAAACAAGATGCGCGGGGCGAGGCATATTGAAATTCGTCATTAGTCTACCATAACAAGACACGAGCGAAAATTTAAACTGCCTCATGTAAGGGCAGAGTTCGTAGTCCGTAGTCCGTAGTCCGTGGTCCGTAGTCCGTGGTCCGTAGCGCGTTGCTCGACGCCAATAAGGCCAGTCATACCCATTTAGTTACGTGACCAGAAACTACGGACTACGGACTACGGACTTCCTGAGGTTGCGCCGCCGATGGCCGGTCGCTATAACCAAAGCGGTAGGAGCAGAGGGAACTCTATTCCAATTTTGCCTCGCAAGGATTGGTTTGCTATGATTGCCGTCGCGTTGAGCCTGACGTTGAATCGCCAAACCAAAAAGTAACGCGGATCAACGCGAGATCGGAGCCTCAAACCTGATGCACGGCCGGTTGCAAGTACCCGAAGCGGAGTACTCGATTATGACGCCGGAGGAAATTTTCTTCCTGGTGCACCGCGATCTTGCGCTCGTGGAAAAAGAATTCGACCGTAACGTCTCCGATGGTTCCACGCTGGTGTCATCCATTGCTCGCTACTCGCACGAGGGCGGCGGCAAGCGCGTTCGTCCCGCGCTGGTGCTGCTCGCTTCCAGGCTGGTGAGCGGCGAGGCTTCTCCGTCGGCCGTTCGCATGGCCGCGGTTATGGAGATGCTCCATACCGCAACGCTGGTTCACGACGACATAATAGATGAAGCGCGAGTGCGGCGCGGCCGCGCATCGGCCAATGCGCAGTGGGGGAACGATCGCACGGTGCTGATCGGCGATTGGCTCTACATGACTGCGTTTGACATGAGCCTTCGCGAGCGCAGCTTCGACATGCTCGACGCCTTGACCAGCATGACTCGAATAATGGTCGAAGGCGAGATCATTCAACTATCGCTGGTCGGCAACAGCCATATCACCGAGGACGAACACCTTGATATAGTCCGCCGCAAGACTGCTCACATGTTCAGCGCCTGCGCGGAGGTGGGTGGGATCGTGGCGGGCGCGACTCGCGAAGAACGGCGCGCGCTTGCTCGTTACGGTTTATCTGTAGGCGTGGCGTTCCAATTGATCGACGACGTGCTTGATTTCGTATCGACTGAGGCCAAACTCGGTAAGCCCGTAGCCAACGACATCCGCGAGGGCAAGCTGACGCTTCCGCTGATCTACCTTATGGAAGAAGGCAACGACGAGCACAGACGCATGATCGAAACCGTCATGCGGGAGCGCGGGTTCGAATCGGTGCGGCGCGAAGAAGTGCTTCAGTTGATCCACGAGAAAGGAACGCTCGAGCGCGCGCGGGCTGAGGCCGGGCGCTACGCCGCCGAAGCGATCGAGTCCTTGAGCATCTTTCCGCCATCCCCATATCGCCAGGCCCTTTTGAGCGTGCCTCGCTTCATCGTCGAGCGCGAGATGTGATATTAATTTAGGGGTCGGGGGTAGCACAGACCAGTCTGTACGGTTCGGCGCTCAGCGAACCGCGGCGATACACACTAAAGATCGTGCTACTCTTCTCGGCTCCGGGTTAACCATGCACTGTGATAGATGCAACGTAGATTTCACTGAAGGGCTGCGCTACTGCAAGTGGTGCGGAGGGCCGCTGGTCGATCGCCCGCGCATCACAAGCGAGCTGCACAGTTGTCCGAGTTGCTCCGCCGCGATTCAACCGGGCTGGGCGTTCTGCAAAGCCTGCGGGGAACGCCTCCAGACTGGCGCCAGCGAATCCGCGAGCGGTGCTCACGTCGCGCAGGATTCGCCGGACCCATCGCTCGCGGACACGTCGCTTATCGGGGCGTGCTCATCCTGCGGCGAGCGACTCGATACGGGTTCCCTTTATTGCAAAGCCTGCGGCTCGGCGGCCTATGTCGAGCAGACTCCATTTGGCGGATCGGCGCTGCTGTGCGGCGTGTGCAACAGCTACAGTCCCATCGGCTCGCGCGCGTGCCGGGTGTGCAACGCTCCTCTTGGTCAGGCGGCGCGAACAGTCGTCGATTTCCCGGCCGCCGCACCCACGGTTCAGCAGAAGGTGCCGACGCTGCCTGATCTAGATGAACAAATGCCTGCGCAGGAGACTCCACGCTTGGTCGATCAGGAGTCGGAGGTCGAGTCGGGGGCAAACACCTTGATCTTCGCCGGAGCTGGCCAGGAACAGGAGAAGCAAACCGACCCTTCGCGCCCGAAGGGGACCGCAAAGACCAACACGCTGCCGGGAACCGCTGGGGCCAGATCGGAGCACCAGGCGCCAACCCAGGTCATGCAGATGGGCCGGACCACCGGTCCGGTCGAAGCTGAAGAAGCCGAGGGACCTTCGAAGAAATCTGGCGACCTCGCCGGCTCGCCGGCAACCAGCGGCCAGCGGGTGATCACCGGCGAGCCCACCGTTGAATTTGCTGCCGGGTCTCAGCCGGTGCAGCCGGCTCGCCCGACAACCGCAGACTTTGGTTCCGAATCATCGAGCGAGCCTGCCGGTTCCGAAAGCAAGACCGCGGTCTTCGTTTCTCGCCCACAGGAAGCGCCGCCAGCCTCCCCCGAATCAGTTTCGCAAGAGGATTTGGGGACCCGAAAATTCGATCCCGTTCAACCATCGCGGGAATCGGAGCCCACGAGAGAGTTCCAGCGGCCAGCCGATACGGTAATAGCTGAGCAGGTCGCCCCTCCATCTCAGATGTCCAGGGCGCCACAATGGACTGACGCAGCACCGAGCGCGCCGGCGGCTACTCCCGAAGTCTCACAACTCGAGCCTGAGACTCCGCCTGTTGCGCAAGTCGCCTCGCCGTCTGTTCCAAAGAAACGAACCGGCATCGTCATCGCTTATGTGGTTGTCGCGCTCATGTTGATAGGCGGGGCTGGGTATGTAGGGTGGCTGTTGTTTGGTCGCGGAAAACCTGCGCCGCCACCGCAACCGGTCGCGGTTGAACAGCCGGTCACCACCGAGCCACCGGTTGCGCCCCCGAAGCCTGCCGCGCCGGTGGTGCCCGAAGGGATGATCACTGTCCCAGCGGGCGCCTACACCATCGGCAGAGATGGCGCTGACCCGCTAGAGCAGCCGGAACACAATGTCGACATCCCTGCATACTTCATCGATCGCACCGAAGTCACTAACGGCGCTTACAAAAAATTCCTTGATGCTACAGGTCACAAGCCTCCCTCCAACTGGATCGGCCCGATCTTCCCGGATGGCCGCGATAACTTCCCGGTGACGGGAGTAACCTGGCAAGACGCGGCCGACTATGCGGTCTGGACTGGCAAGCGCTTGCCCACTGAACTCGAATGGGAAGCGGCCGCGCGCGGCTCTGACGGGCGAATCTATCCGTGGGGAAATAATTTTCGCGCGGGCCTGGCTAACATCGGCTCGAAGCCTGATGACGCCAGCGCTGACCAATATCCATCCGGCATGAGACCGGTGGGCGGATATCCGCAAGGCGCAAGCCCGGCCGGCGCGGTCGATATGATCGGCAATGCGTGGGAGTGGGTGGCTGATGAGATCGCGCCGTATTCGGGCAACACCGAAACGAAACTCAAGTTGACGCCCGGGATATCTTATCGGGTGATTCGCGGCGGCGCCTATGATGGAAACAAGTCTCACGACGCCACGTATCGCGGCTTTCTTGAGGCGAGCCAGGCCTACCCGAAGGTTGGATTCCGCTGCGCGAAGGACGCTAAATAGAAACAGTCCGTTGTCCGTAGTCCGTAGTCCGTAGTCGGCTGGGGCTACGGACCAGGGACTACGGACTACGGACTCGCTATGCGATTGAGCTTGAAGCTTGGAGCCTTGTGCGCGGCCGCCGCTTTCATTCCCCTTCTTATCATTTCACTCCTGACCCTATCTGAGGTTTCGGCTCACGCGCGGCAGCAGGCGCTGGAGCAACTGGGCAGCGATGCGCGGGTGGCCGTTTCGCTCTATGAGAAGCGGCTGATTGAGATGCGCGCGATGGCCCAGGCGCTCGCCGATGAGATCGCAAACCGCGCGCTCGTGAGCACCGATAGCCTTGACCGCAACAACCCGGCCTCGTGGGCTCGGCTGCAAGATCTGCTGCCCCGGGCACAGACCGAAGCTTCACTTGATTTCGTGATCGTCACCGATCCGCTTGGCCGGGTGATTGCTCGCCACAACGACAGACCATCGCCAGGCGAGACGCTGCTTGGATCAAGCGACAAAAACCCGATAGCAGAACGAGTGATCGCCGGAGGCAACCAGCCGGCCGCTTCCTGCGTGATCGAGCGGGGCGAGCGGTACGCTCGATTGGGATTGGATCGCATCGCGCAAGTGCGTCTGTTAGACGGCTCGACAATCGATGAAGCTCTGATGATTGAAGCTGGGGCGCCGATCTTTAGCAGCGGACGGTTCGTGGGAGTGGTGCTGGCCGGGCAGATGCTCAATACCTACTACAAGGCACGCGCGAGCGCGAACCCGCTTCAGACTCCGCTGGTGGCCGAAGCAAGGCAGACGCTTTATCGAAACGGCGAGGAAGATGCCGGTGCGGTCATCGCTCTGGGCGGCGCGATCGTTGCGTCGAGCGTACCGCCGGATGGCACTCGCGAATCGTCAAGCGGACCCGCGCTTGCCGGAGCGCTACACGATCCGACGAAAACCGAAGAAGCTTTTCAGAGCGGCGCCCGCGGCTACAGCGTCGCATGGCAGCCATTGAAATCGCTCGATGGAACGGCGATTGGAGCGATCGGCGTAGCCCGCCCGGCGAAAGAGCTTGAAGGTCCGGTGAATGCGGTGCGCGCGACAACTATTCTCATTGGCGCCATTGCCTCGTTACTGGCAGCCGCCGCGGGTTTCATGTTCGGCCGCGGGCTCGGAGCGCGACTCGATGAACTGACCCAGGCCGCGAGCCGTTGGAGCCTGGGCGACCTGAGCACACCCGCCAGGGACCGCGAGCCCTTCCTTGCGCGATGGATTCCCGCTGAATACCTCCGCGACGAGATTACTCAACTGGCCGAGCAACTCAATCAAATGCGCGAGACCTTCAGGCAGGCGATCGAGCGAATCCGAAAGAGATAGTGTCGTCACTGTGTGGGCGCTCTGCTTCAGCGTCAGGGACGCGGTCTTGTTTGAATGCGGGTTCCCGACTCTCAAGGATCAAGACGAGTTAGTTGCAGAGATTGTTTCTCAGCTCGATGCCGGCGACACGGTATTCGTACATGGGCAAACGGAGATTCTGGTCCTGGGCCGGCTGACCAACGCGAGCAAATACTTCTTCCTGGACAAGGGCAAGGACGGCTATCTCGATAGGGTTGAGCCGGGCGGGTTCGCAGGTTGGTTTGAGCGCTTGAAGGCGGAGCGACCCAAAGTCGTAGGACTCTCCCGACTCGGCGGCGTTGATCATGCGCAAGACTTTCTGGATTGGGTCGCAGCCTCATATGAGCCACGCGCCGATCGAATCTTCACTTACTACGTCAGAAAGCCGGATGCGGAGGACGGTGACTCTGGTTCGCAGAAACGGACGAGCAAATGACTGAGCTTCACTCCAAAGCGCCACTGACATACCCGGCCGCCGGCAAACTGCAAACTGCTCTATTCTGGACGTGCATGTCGGTCATCACGCTTGTCCCGCTCGTCTTCACCACGTCGGCCTATCGCACTTTCGTGCTGCCCAAGTTTTCGATACTCATTGTCGGATCGGCGCTCGTCCTGCTCTTGTTTGGAGCGGCAGTCGCCGAATCGAGTGACAGATTGCGCGCGCTCAAATCAAGACACGTTGCGCTAGCCTCTCTTTATGTGGGGGTCTCGGCCATCTCGACTTTGTTTGGCGTATCGCCACTGGCTTCATTGTTCGGAAGTTTTCAAGCCGAGATGGGATTGATCTCACGTCTCTGCTTCCTTGTGTGCTTCGTTGGGCTGATCGCAGCAGTAAGCCACGACGAGCGGCGCCTTGCGATCGCAGCGTGGGTTATCGCGGTAACGGGTTTGCTAACGGCGGTGTACGCATTTTTTCAGTTTTTCGGTTGGGATCCTTTCCTGCCGCTGAGCGCATACGCCGAAAGGTCGCCGGGCGGGCCGGTCGTACGAGCGATCGGCACATTAGGGCATTCAAACTATCTAGGAAATTTTCTGCTGTACACCGCTCCACTGACCGCTTCGCTGGCGCTTGCGTGGCGCGGCCGGGCGCGTCGCTTAGCCGTCGTAGCAGTGACGTTTTCGGCTGCCGCTGTTGCGTTCAGCGGGACTCGCGGCGCATGGCTTGGATTGCTTGTTGGAGCGGCGACGATTGTGCTTCTGGAAGTACGCAGGCCTAAGGTCAAGGGTGCGAAAAAAAACAGGCGGAGGATTCTCGGAGCAGCGATCGCCTGCGCGGGCGTTATCATTCTTGCGCTGCTCATCTCTTCGAGTCCCGCCTCGCGCGACGTGGCCACGCGAGCGGGTTCGTTTGTCGAGGACCGATTCACCGGCTCGGGGCGCACATTGCTGTGGGGCGACGCGATAAAGATGGTTCCTCATTTTGCCCTCTTAGGCTGCGGTCCAGAAGCCTTCAGCAGGGAGTTTCTCGCCTTCAAATCATTCGAACTGGCTCGAAGCGCTCCGCAGATCAACAATGAGAACCCGCACAACTCCTACCTGGACGCCGCGATCTCTTTTGGAATTCCAGGTGCGATTCTGTACGCCGCACTGATCGCATCAGCGTTCTCGCTTTTGCTCAGGGCGCGGCGGCGCGCGGCTGATCGGAGAGTCTCGCTGATCTCGAGCGGGCTGTTGGCGTCGTTTGCCGCGGTGATCGTGCACAACCTGTTCATCTATGATCAGGTCCCAACTGGGCTGTATTTCTTCGCATTCAATGCGCTCGCGTTGGGGGCGTGGAACATAACTCGTGAGCCCCGGCCCGCAGGTGCAGATGAACTCGCGGCAGGGCAAGCTTCAACCGTCGTGCGGTGGACCGGGCTGGCAGTCGCAAGCTTAGGGGCGGTGTTGCTGGTCGCGGCCACTTGGTTCGCGGTGTCGCTAGTCATGGCCGATGTTGCAATGAAACGAGCGATGGTCTCCGCGAGAGCCGGAGACTTCGAGAGCCTGGTAGCCTACGGCGAGCGGGCAACGAGCAGCCTGGATCCTATTGGCGGTTACAATTTTCAGGTCGCCCGGGCGTTCGCGCTGTATGCCGATAAGTTGCCTAAGAACAAGAGCGCTGGCTCGGCGCCCGGCGACGCCAAAGGGAAGATGGGAAACGCACGGGCGAGATCCCTTGAGATGGCGATCGATCACGGTCAAAGGTCGCTGGCGCATACTCTGACTCCTGACGCGAATTACTCATTGCTTGCGTACCTTGCGCTCGGCAAAGGCGACACCCAGAGTCTTCGCAACTATGCGAGCAAAGCAATCAGTTGGGACTCTAACTATTTCAACGCGCATTGGCTGATGGCTGAAGCGCTTCTGGCCGAGGGAGACCGTGAGGGCGCCGTTGCTGAAGCCCAGACGGCGCTGCGGCTTGCTCCTGGATCAAGCGAAGCGCGTTCAGTACTCGCTCGAGCGCGAGGCAAAGGCCGGGTCGTCAATCCGATGGGATGGGTTGAACGTGCAAGATCGTCGTTGGAACGAGGCAATGTCGACAAGGCAGAGAATCTGTTACAGCGGGCGATTCGAAAATCAGATGGACCTTGTCCCGAGTGTCACCGCCAGTTAGCTCTGACCTACGAAGGCGGGCGACGTTACACAGATGCCATCACGCAGTGGGAGATATATGCGCGCGAGGCGCCAGATCAAGCTAAGGCGGAAGAGGTTTCGGCTCGAATTGAGGCGCTCCGAAAGAAGTGACTCTTCCGCGTGCGGAGTCAAAGAAAAGGGCCGGCTTCCGAAAGCCGGCCCTTTTTACAAATCGACGCTGCGAATCAGAGAAATGCTGTTCGCGCAGATCATCATCTTGTTTCGAGCGGCTACTGGGCCATGCCATCGCAGCCACAGACGTCACCGGCGGTGTTCCTATCGGTTATGGTGAAGAGCCGCGGCGGCGAGAAAACTTGCAGTCCCAACTTTGCTCTTCTGACCGCACTGTCAAAGCTGAGATCCAGCCTGCGATCGGGCTCGAAGTCTCGTAGCGTTATGACCGCGCCCTTCTTGGTGTAAACGCCTATGCCGCTAAGTGTGAACCCCGCGCAGTCCGTAAACGTGTAGTCCCCAGTTGGAAAAAAAACGATCTGGTTGCCGTTGCTGTCATCTACGATGCAGATTGTGCCCTGGGCTGGGATTATTGCGTAGACGCCGGAGCCCGTGGCCTCAGCCTCATTCGCCGAATTGGCATTGGTCCTGGATGAGTTCCAGATCAGGACCAGGACAGCAATCAGAAAAACACCCAGCGCCACATCGAAGCAACGTCCTCCGATCCGTTTCAGTCCATCACGCCTTGTTGTCATCTACACTATCCTCCTTTGCTTGTCGGCCACTGCGGCTGGGGGAAGCCGCGTTTGAACGCGCGCCAATATATCGCTGGCAGGGCAGCAAGTCAAGAAGAACTCAGAAGCAGAAGAACTCAGAAGCAACTCAGGTCAATCAAGCTTCTCAGGACTACCACCGAGCGCCGGCGCGTCAACTAGAGATCCCTTCAGCAGGGTGCGAGTAGCTTCGAAGCGACCCAGTGTTTCCATCGCCGCCAGCGCTCGCTCGATCGCCGGCGCGATATAGCCGACGTAGGCAGGGTTGTTTGCGGCAGCCTGGGATGCGTAAGTCCCGATCGCCTTCAGCATTCGCTGTATGGTCATAAGCTCGAGCTCAGTTCGAAACTCATCGAGGTCGCCAAGCGGCAGCTTCGACGCCGCTTTCAGCTCGATGAACTGCTCTATCAGTTCCGCGACAGCCTCGCGCGGTAGAGTTGTGTATGGGTCGCTTAGCAGGGAAGCCACGTCATAACTCGCGGGCCCCATTCGCGCATCCTGATGATCGATGATGAACATCTCGCCGCGATGCATCATCAGGTTGCGCGCGTGGAAGTCGCGGTGGGTCAGCACCCGCGGACGCGCTGCAAGTTCCGAGCACAGTTCCTTGAAATCTGCTTGCACGGCGTTGGACGTCGCCGGATCGAGCCGCATATGAAGATAGCGGTTGAAATAGTAAGCAAAGAAAAAGCCCAACTCCCATCTAAGTTTCGCTTCGTCAAACGCCAGACGCGAGCAGATGGAATCGGTTTCCAGAGCTTGTTCCGTGGCTTCTTGAATTCGAACTGCAAGCTTGAGCGCTTGCTGGTAGGCTTCGATTACCTCGGCTTCGGAGCGGCCACTCAGCCAGTCTTGCAACCGAAGATCGCCAACGTCTTCGATCAGCATAACCGCGTCGCTACCAGAAGCCGCAAGCACGGGCGGGACCGGAAGCCCAAATCCGAAAAGCAGATTAGTCACTTCGATATGAGCACACGGATCGTTGGCAAATGTGAGCCGCGCGGACGGATTGGAGGCTTCAAGCCGGATCAGCCTCTCGACCGCGCGCTCGTTCTCGTCGAAGGGCTCGCTGTAAAGCGCGACGATTACGCTGGCGCCACGTGTCTGCGCGCGAAAGTATGAACGGGTCGATGCGTCTCCAGTCAGCTTGACGACCGCCAGCTCCTCAACCGAAGCGTTGAGGTGGCGCGCTGCAAATCTAAGAATCGCCGAGGAGGTTTCCACAGGTGAAGCCATTCGAATCAAGCCGGCACTTTGAGAGCGGGCGCTGCCGCCAGTCAAATTGGAATGATTATGTTTTCGCCGAACACTTCGCCGCGTTCGACCTCGCTGACCACGCCGCGGCGAACGACGATTGCGCGTTCGATGACAGCGCCGGCCGGTATTCGCACATCGTCGGCAATCAACGCCTTGCTCACACGTGCGCCCGGCTCGACGATGACGCGGTCCCACAGCACGCAGTCTTTCACGTTCGCGCCCTCCGCAATCTCGCACCCTTGACCAGCTATGACCGACCGGCCTTCTTTGCGCATGAATAGAAGATTCGCTTCCAGGTACCGACCCAGCGTGCTCATCTCGAACCAGTCCGCGGTCGAGACGTGAGCGATGATCCGTTCTCCTGCTTCAATCGCCGGAGGGTAGACGTGAACAGTCGAATGCGAAAAGCGCGACCGCGGAACATACTCGAGGATGCGAGGCGAAAGCACTTGAATACCGGTGAACATCAACGGCGCAGGCTCGGCCGTCGTCGCTAGGCCGGGACCCGGGGACGCTGCCGTCATAGCTTCGGATGCCGCTGGTTCCGGGAAGCCTGCGAAGTGCGTAATCGAGCCTCGCTCGTTTACTTCGACTATACTGAAGTGCTCTCGCTGGGCGTTCTCTTTCAATACCAACGTGGCTATTGCGCCGCGTTCTTTGTGCGCAGCTACGGCGGCGCCAAGATCAATGTTGGTGACAATCTTTCCGTTTATGACGACGAAGTCGTCGCCGGAGAGTGACTCGCGAAGCGGATCGAGCGCGCCCGACGTGCCAAGGATCTCCTCCTCGAACGAGTAGCTGAGAGTGACCCCGAATCTTGACCCGTCCCCAAGCGCGCGCCGAATGGATTCGGGCTGGTGGTGAAGGTTTACTATTATGTCGCGAAACCCGTGCGAGGCCAGGTAGTCGACTGAGTAGCTTATCAGCGGGCGATTGAGAAACGGAATCGCAGCCTTGGTGCGGTCCTCGGTGAGAGGCCAGAGCCGGGTGCCGAATCCTGCAGCTAGAATCAACGCTTTCATGATTGCGTGTTGTCAGTGGCCAGTTGCCTTCGCCGTATCAGCATCCTAGTGGCTTGTAACAGCCGTTTCGCCAGGCATCAAATCGGTGCGAATCCGTCAAAGCCGGGTCATCCGTGGTCTATGAGTTCGTAAGAATCACATTGCCAGCGCCGCAATAGACCACGGATGACACTGATTCGGCGGATTTGCGCGGATACTCCTCCTTACACTAGTAAACCGGATCTTACAGTCCACTAGATCGACGGCTTCCACGCTCCACGCGCGACTGCGGGAATGAAGGCGTCAAGCCCCTTGGGCCGGAACTCGATCACCCGTCCCTGCTCGGCGCTCATGTAAGCGGTCATCAGCAACTCAGAAACTTCGAGCCCGTCGTAAAAACTCTCGTCGGGCTGCTTGCCCTCGAGGAAGCAATTTACGAAGTAGCGATTCTCTCCTTCATAACCGTAGTCCGCGCCTTCATCGCCGGCCACCGGCATCAAACCCTGTTCGGCGTTTTGCTTTTCGACCAGATCCTCGCCCGCTTCGCCTTTGACCTCCCGGCTAAAAAAAAGCTTCAGCCCGCTATCGAGCGTGTTGATCGACAGCGAATACTCGGGCCCGAGAAGCTCCATGCTCAGCCTCAGGCCTGCTCCGACGAAGCTCCACGAAGTCGTCGCTTCGACGATCAGCGGATGACCTTGCTCGTCGACATAGGTGACTGTCGCACGAGCGAAATCTTCTGAAGGCCTGGTTGCATAATCAACTTCGGGGCCCATCATCTTCTTGAGCCGCTCGACGTATTCCGGACGCGACCATTTCAACGAAGCTATCTGCGCCGAGACCGAGGTCGGACGAATGCTGTTGCGAGGCTTGCCCGGCGCCGTGAGCATATATCGGGCGACCTCGACGCTGTGACACATCATATCGTTGAGCACGCCTCCGCCTTGCAGCTCGCCTTGCCAGAACCACGGCATATGCGGCCCGCTGTGCTCCTCGGCTGCGCGCGCAAGATAAGGCCTTCCGGTCAACGCCGCGCCTCGCGCCCAAATCAGCGAACGCCCGCGCTGCACGCTCGGAGTGAAGAGCTGGTTTTCGAGATAGCCGTGGAGCAAACCGCTCTTCTCAACAAGCTCGATCATGCGTTTTGCTTCGCCGACGTTGCGTGCCAGCGGCTTTTCGCAAGCGATTCCCGAAAGCCGGCCTTTACCCGAGGTGACCGCGTTGACGATTGCTTCCATGTTGGCGATGCGCACGTGATTTGGCGCGCACAGCCAGATGCAATCGACTTCGGGAGCGGCGATCATTTCTTCGATCGAGTCAAACGATTTTGCGTCGCCGACTCGAAGCGAACGCGCGAGTTCTGCCGCCTCTTCCGCGTGCCGGCGGTTGGGGCTCCACACTCCGCGAACGTCGGCGTCGCGCACGCCAACCCATGACCGAATATGAAAGCGAGTGTTGAACCCGCTGCCGATGAAGCCGATTCCGAGTTTGTTTATTGGCATTGTGCTTGGATGATCTC